>NZ_RBWE01000001.1:1199195-1202833 GCF_003627965.1 Desulfofundulus salinus
CCGTTGAGCTGGTCATTGGGCGGTATACGGCTCATGTAAACGGTAAACCGGTGGCCCTGGACATGCCGGGGAAGATAGTAGACGGCTGCACCCTGGTGCCCCTGCGCTTTATCGGCGAGTCGCTGGGCGCCAAGGTGGACTGGGACGAGACGCAGCGCACGGTGGTGATCCGTACCGGTAGAGACAAAGTGATGGAGGCTCCGGAGCCTGCAGCGGCTGCACGGCAGAAGAGGATAACGGTTACGGAGCATTTCGTTACTCCCCAAGGAGAGATTGAAAAGCGTACAGTCCGCGTGCCCTCTCCGCCCCAGAGGGTGGTTGTTACTGGGAGCTATCAGGCGGAGATTATTAAGGCCCTGGGGCAAGAAAAAAGGGTCGTGGGTGTTTACGACTATACGAAGAAAAACCAGAAGTGGCTTGGCTACGTTGAGAAAGTGCCCAGTGTTGGTAGCGCAGTTACACCTAACGTAGAGCTGATCATTTCCCTGAAGCCCGACCTGGTGCTGGAGTGGGCTATGAAACCGGAAGTCAGGAAACAGCTCGAGCGGGCGGGGATTCCCGTAATGAGGGTTTACGGATACAACCAGAATTTTTTGGGCAACGAGATCCGGACCCTGGGGCTGATTTTCCAGTGCTCGAAGCGTGCGAACGCATATGCGGATTATATTGAAAAGCACTGGCGAATGATTTCGGAAAGAACGCAAAAGCTGCGACCAAATCAGAAACCGAGGGTGTACTCGGAAAGCTCGACGAAAGAGTGGGGAAGTTCCGGTGTTGGTACCGGCACCCATGAGCTGATTGAGCGGGCCGGCGGCCTCAATATAGTAACACCGCTTCGCTTAGCTTACCCCACGGTTACACCGGAGTGGGTGGCGGCAAAGAACCCGCAGGTGGTGGTCAAGCACGTTTCTGCTGATTATGGGGGTGTGACAACAAGAGGCATCGGTTTCGAGGCCAAAACGGTAACTGAGCTGGCTTCATTACAGCAAAAGATCATGGCGCGGCCAGCCCTCAAAACTACTGCGGCGGTGGAAGGAAAACGCGTCTACCTGATTTCATCTTCTATAGCCGTTGGGCCGCGGAGTGTGGTTGGCCTCTGTTATCTAGCCAAATGGCTGCACCCGGAGCTCTTTAAAGACATAGACCCGGAGGCGGTGCACCGGGAGATGCTCAAGAAGTTCTACGGGGAGGAGCTTAAAGGCGTATGGGTTTACCCGTCGAAGTAGGCGGCCCTGGTCCGGGAGCAGATATAAGTGCCATTAAAACGGCATATTCCCGCCACATTGGCCGGAAAATCCTTCTGGTCGGTGTTTTGCTCGGCTTAACCGGTGCTACTGCCCTGGTGGCTACCGCGGTGGGAGCAGCCGGGATAAGTGTGGCGGACGTCTGGCGGGTGATTCTTTCCCATCTGGGTGTGCCGGTAACCCTGGAAAGTGATCTGGCAGAGACGGTGGTCTGGGAGATCCGCCTCCCCCGCATTCTGCTGGCCACCATCACCGGGATGAGCCTGGCCGGGGCCGGGGCGGTGATGCAGGGGGTGCTGCGCAACCCCCTGGTCTCGCCCTACACGATGGGGCTTTCCAGCGGCGCGGCCTTTGGGGCGGCCCTGGCCATCGTGCTGGGGACGGGCCTGGTGGGCGGGAACTACCTCGAAGTATCGCGGTGGCTCATCGTTACCAACGCCTTCATCTTCGGGGGGTTGACCACACTCCTGGCTTTCTCCCTGGCCCGGTTCAAGGGTATGGCACCCGAAACGCTGGTTCTGGGCGGGGTGGCCGTGGGCTATCTCTTCCAGGCAGGGGTATCGCTTTTAAAATACATTTCCAATAACGATGCCTTAAAGGAACTCGTCGTCTGGCTGATGGGCGGCTTCTGGGGGGCGGACTGGCAGACTGTGATGCTGCTTACTCCGGTGGTGCTGTTCTGTATGGCCGGACTGCTCCTGTACGCCTGGGATCTCAACGTGCTGGGGGCCGGTGAGGAGGTGGCGGCCAGTCTGGGAATTAACGTGGGGCGCCTGAGGGTTTATACCCTGGCTCTGGCTACCCTCGCTGCTGCAGCGACGGTGGCCTTCACCGGCATCATCGGGTTTGTCTGCCTGGTGGGGCCGCACATCTGCCGGATGCTTGTGGGCAGCGACAACCGGTTTTTGATCCCCTGCTCCTGCCTGATGGGAGCGGTGCTCCTGCTTCTGGCCGATACCCTGGCGCGGACCATCATTGCGCCCACGGAAATTCCGGTGGGGATTATCACCGCCCTGATGGGCTCCCCCTTCTTCATTTACCTGCTAATTAAGAAAAAGCGGCAGTGGTGGGGGTAGGTTCAATAAAGAGGAACCGGGAAAGGAGGTGGTGGAGGCAACCGGTTTATATAAGCGGCTTTCGACGTCAAGGTTAAGGGAGGGGGCGTGTAATTTTGTCAGCATGCAGAAAAAGAATCATATGACGGAGGGTCTTTAATGCCAGGGATTAAAAAAGTTGTACTTCTTTTCTTATGTCTGGTGTTTCTTTTTGCCCTGTCGGGTGGCGGGAAATTGACGAACTGGGTGATTTGGAACGCCTGGTCCTGGTTCTCGAATATCTACCCGACGAGGAACTCATGCAAAAGCTGGAGCGAGAACGTGGGCACGGCCGCAACGATTACCCGGTACGGGCGGTCTGGAACTCAATCCTGGCCGGGGTCGTATTTCAACACACGTCTATTGAAAGTCTGCGGCGGGAACTTAAGCGGAATGCCCAGTTACGTGAACTATGTGGGTTTGATCCGGTTCGGGGGGAGGATGCCGTTCCACCTTCTTATGTGTACAGCCGCATGTTAGTAAAGCTGATGCAGAACGCCGATGAAGTGGAAAAAATATTTACGCGTCTGGTGGATGAAATAAGTACCCTGTTGCCGGATTTTGGGCGGGTGCTGGCCCTGGACAGTAAAGCTATTCACAGTCTGGCCCGGGGCAAAAAGCGGGATGAAGAAGAAAAGGTCCAAAGACCTGATGGGCGCCGCGATACCGATGCTGACTTTGGCAAGAAAACGTACCGTGGGCGCAGAAAAGACGGTACCCTGTGGGAAAAAGTAGTTTCCTGGTTTGGCTACAAACTTCATCTGATAGTTGATGCTGTTTATGAACTACCCGTAGGGTTTACGGTAACAAGAGCATCAGCCAGTGACGTGAAAGAGGGGCATAAGCTGATTGAACGGGTGGCCGAACAACATCCGGAGATTATGGAACGCTGTGACGCATTAGCGGCGGATAAAGGCTATGATGACGGTAAACTAATCGTGAAACTGTGGGACGAATACCAGATCAAACCCGTGATTGACATTCGTAATCTAAGGCATGATGGCGAAGAGACACGGCTTGTGACCGGTAAAGAGAACATCGTTTACGACTACTGTGGAACGGTTTATTGCCACTGTCCCGAAACAAATAAACGTCGCGAGATGGCTTTCGGGGGATTTGAAAAGGACCGGGAAACCTTGAAATATCGGTGTCCGGCCCGGCATTACGGGGTGAAGTGCCGGGGAATGGAGCAGTGTTCCGCAAGGGGTGGAGTGCGTATTCCCCTGGCAGAGGACCGGCGGGTCTTCACGCCCTTAGCGCGGTCCAGTTACAAATGGAAGGCAACCTATAAAAAGCGTAC
>NZ_RBWE01000001.1:1202933-1285894 GCF_003627965.1 Desulfofundulus salinus
GGGTGGCGGGAAATTGACGAACTGGGTGATTTGGAACGCCTGGTCCTGGTTCTCGAATATCTACCCGACGAGGAACTGATACAAAAGCTGGAGCGAGAACGCGGGCACGGCCGCAACGATTACCCGGTACGAGCGGTCTGGAACTCAATCCTGGCCGGGGTCGTATTTCAGCACACGTCTGTTGAGAGCCTGCGGCGGGAACTGAAGCGGAATGCCCAGTTGCGGGAACTATGTGGGTTTGATCCAGCTCGGGGCGAGGATGCCGTTCCACCATCTTATGTATACAGCCGCATGTTAGTAAAGCTGATGCAGCACGCCGATGAAGTGGAAAAAATATTTACGCGGCTGGTGGATGAAATAAGTACCCTGTTACCGGATTTCGGGCGGGTGCTGGCCCTGGACAGCAAAGCTATTAACAGTCTGGCCCGGGGTAAAAAGCGGGATGAAGAAGAAAAGGGGAGACGCGGCTGGTGACCGGTAAGGAGAACATCGTTTACGACTACTGTGGTACGGTTTATTGCCACTGTCCCGAGACAAACAAGCGTCGCGAGATGGCTTTCGGGGGATTTGAAAAAGACCGGGAAACCTTGAAATATCGCTGTCCTGCCCGGCACTACGGGGTGAAGTGCCGGGGAATGGAGCAGTGTTCCGCAACGGATGGAGTGCGTATAAGCTTGATATACCCGTGCCGTACAGGTTGACCACGGATAGTGACCTGCTGGGCAGACCACTTAGATGCTTTTTACAATGAAGACTGCAATCCAGATGTAGCAAATATTTTTAGAGCCAATTGCGCTGTCCGGAAACAAACATAATAGAAAGAATATACCCGAGCTTAAGCATTTTCATGAATGGGTACAAAAACAAGCTCCAGGTATTGCTTAAGACCCCATTAATCGGAAGGTAAGTTTCCAGTTCGCATCATGACATATGTGGGTTGATACTATACTTATCTTGGTATTCATGATTCAGGGTTAATTTACCACAAATGCCCCTTAGTTGTTATTTGCTACCAGCCGAAAACGTGAATTTCGTAGATGGCTCTACCTACAAATAAAAGTGTGTGACAAAAAATTTTTGTTCCGGAAGAAGGAAATTTCGGCTAACTGGCGAATGTAGTATATTGCTTAAGTTAAGTTAAGACAGTATAGGTGGCCGAAGCCACCCTGAAGTGCTTCACGGTTACGTGCAGGCAACGCTAAACTTCATAAAAGCCCTGGAGGATCAGGTAACCATGGAGGTTGCTTCCTTTCTAGTAAAGAAGGCTCCATGGTTTTTTATTTGGCTTCTCGTAGATAAATTAAGCTTTGAGGAGGCGAGGATAGTGCTGAAAAGGGTTCTGGAGAAAGGTTTGGAAGAGGCAATAACGAAAGAAGAAGCGCTGTATCTCTTTAGGGAGGTGCAAAGGTCTGAAGAGTTTTTAGAGCTCGCAAAAGTTGCTTCGTAAGCGTAAAATAAACCCCACCTTGCAATCAGGTGGGGACATAATCTGGCTTATTTATTAACCCTGCACACAGGGCCGTTGAGCTGGTCATTGGGCGGTATACGGCTCATGTAAACGGTAAACCGGTGGCCCTGGACATGCCGGGGAAGATAATAGACGGCCGCACCCTGGTCCCCCTGCGCTTTATCGGCGAGTCGCTGGGCGCCAAGGTGGACTGGAACGAGACGAATCGCACAGTGATTATTGTTACCGGTAGCGGTAGTGCCGGTAGCGGGAGCGCTCCTGCGCCGCCAAAGCGGATCAGCATTAAAGATTCCCAGGGCCGCACGGTCCGCGTTCCCTGCCCGCCGCAGCGGATCGTCTCGGTGAACTCCGACGTTACCGAACTCATCTGTGCCCTCGGGGAGGAAAAAAGAATTGTTGGCGTCGCGGATACCGCCGGCTTTCCGCCCGTGGTAAAAGGCAAAGCGAAGGTGGGCAAGGCATTCACTCCGAGCGTGGAGAAGATACTGGCGCTGAAACCAGATGTGGTCTTCGGCTACGGGAAGTTCTTGAAGCCGGAGATTATTGCCCAGATTGAGCGGGCGGGTGTACCCGTGGTGCTCCTCGACTGCTACAAGATCGAAACCATGGCGCGGGACATCCGCACCCTGGGGACTATCCTCAACCGCCAGAAAGATGCAGCAGCGTACATTGCTTACTTTGAAAAATACCAGAAACTTTTTAGTGAGAGGACGAAAAACATCCCGCTTAACAAGCGGCCGCGGGTCTACCTCGAGGGCTATACGGATTATTCCGGCACTGGGCCTGGCTCCGGCGGCGCCCAGATGCTGGACTGCGTTGGGGGGAGGAACATCTGCGCGGCGCTGCGGCTGCCCTACCCGAAGGTGAACTCGGAGTGGGTGGTGGCCCAGAACCCGCAGGTAATCATTAAGGCCTGTGCCAGCTCGATCCCCTCCGGTTACGGCGAAAAGCCGGACGCGATGGCCAAAAAACGCACCGAAATGATGCGCCGCCCCGGCTGGGGCAAGATCGACGCCGTGCGTCAGGGGAAAGTTTATATGCTTTCCAGCGAGATTTATACCGGTCCGCGGGCGATCGTCGGCCTGGCCTACTTCGCCAAATGGATTTACCCGGACCTCTTCCGGGACATCGACCCGGAGGCGATTCACAAAGAGATGCTCAAGAAATTTCACGGCATAGAGCTTAAAGGGGCTTATGCTTATCCGGAAAAATAATGCATCGCTGCTTCAGGTGTAATTACAATGCTTAATTAAATCTATTTAGCTGGAGGAGGGTTTTTCTTAACAATGAAGCGGTCTCGTTTGATCCTGCTGATTTTTGCCGTGGCGTGCGTCCTGGTTTTAGCCTCAGCCGGTACCGCTTCTGCAGCCACCACAAACTCAGCACTCTGGTGCCCGAACGTGGTCGCGGACGGCACCGCTCAGCAGCTCGGCGGCCTTTACATCAGCGAGAGCAACGCCATGTCCATCAAGCCAGGCGACTGGGTGAGCATCACCCTGCCTTCCTTCACGGAACTCCAGAAAATTACCTTTAATTTCGTTAGCAGCAGTTCCTACTTCCCACAAAAAAAGGATGCGGTTAGCGTAACGTTTTCTGAAAACACCTACAGTGTAAGCTCGGCTGTTTACTCTTACGGTGAGGAGGCCGCATTAATCGAAGACACATTAGGGAGCAAGATCTTGCTTCAGGCCGTAAGCAGGCAGAGCATTATCTTGAAAGTGAGTTCCGTGCCTTCTGAACGGCCTTCGACGAGAACCTTCAGAACCTACATCTACTTCGACGAGGTGGTTATCAAGCCGGTGGCGCCGGAGGAACTGGAATCCTCCGACATTAAAGTCACCCTCGATGCGCCCTCGACCGCCGGCTTCTCTTCCGGTTCGGTGACCATTGGCAAGATCCTCACGGGGGGCGGGAGCACGATTACCGCGGCCTCCCCGACGAACATCACCGAGGACGGCGGGGAGATCGCCCAGATCACCTTGAAGGAGGACTCGCCCGGGGCGCTGAAAGCGAATGAAGATGGCTTCCCCGGCGAAAATACGGTAAAGCTTGTCTTGAGCCCCGGCTTCACCTGGGACACCGTGACCCTCATCCCGCAGGGGGGCTTTGCACGCGGAAGTGTGGATAAAGATTTCTTTACCGAGAGGGACGGCCGCAGCGCCCTCTACCTCAAGATCAGCAAGGAAAGTAGCGGCAGCCCCGGGCAGATTATCATCAAGGCTTCGGTTAAAGCTGACGAGTCCTTCACCACCGCCCGTGACGTGAAGGTCACCTACGGCGGCACCAACCCCGGTGTGGGCGGCGAGAGGATCGCCGAGGTGACGGTGGCGAAGTACCTGGTTTCCGGTTCGAGCGTGGCCGCCAAAAGCACCCTGGACGTGGTGGCCGGCCGGGCCAACCAGCAGATCGGGAACTTCACCATCGCCGAAGGGATGCCGGGGGACCTGCCCAAAGGGAGACTGATCAGCCTTACTCTCCCCGAGGGGGCGAAGTGGAACCGGCCGCCCACCGTCACCCGCGAGGCGGGGAACGGTACTCTCAATGATACTCCCAGCATCCGCGATGACGGGCGGACGCTTGTTTACACCGTTAAAGATACTTCCACTTCGCGCACGACCTTCTGCTTCAAGAACGCCACCGTCGATCTGGCGCTCGGTGCGCCTGAGGAACTGACCGTGACCGTGAAAGGCCCCGGCACCAGCGGTACCGTAACCGTGGCCCACGTCCAGGCGCCGGTTGCGGTTTCTGCCGCGGGCGGGACGGTCAGCATCGGGGTGCAGGAGCAGGCGGTAGGCGCGCTCACCATCCAGGAGAACGTGGTGGGGGCGCTGCGGGCCCGGGATGCAGCCGGCAACCGGGCGGTTGTGAAGCTCACCCTGCCTTCGGGAGTGCGTTTTGCCCGGACACCCGCCGTAAAGGTGACCGCGGGGGACCTGGAACTCGATGCTGCCGGAATCAAGCTGGAGGATAACGACCGGACGCTCGTTATCCCGGTGAAGCTTTCCAGCGCCACACCCGTCGAAAAACAGCTGCCGGCCGGTGAGCAAGGTGAAGGGAGTTCCGGGGAGAGCGAGAGCACCGGTGAGGCGGTTGCCGAACAGGTGGGAAGTACAGTTACTGTGCAGGACATTTTCCTGACCCTGGACCGCACGGTACCGGCAGGCGATATCACCCTTGAAGTAAGTGGCAGCGCCCTTTCCGAAACCGGGGACCTGTTTTCTTCATCACTCAACAAATTGACCTGTTTGCTGGCGCATTGCCTTACACCGGCACCGGTAGCGACAAAGGCAGAAGCGGTCTTCACCATTGGCAGCAAGAAGTACCGCATCGGCAGTGAGGAAAAGGAAATGGACGTGGAGCCTTACGTTAAGAACGGCCGCACCTATGCCCCGGTGAGATACCTTGCCCTGGCTGCCGGGCTGAATGACGAAAACATCCTGTGGGACGGTTCAAATCAGACCGTAACCCTTCTGGCCGACAAGCGGGTGGTCCAGTTCAAGGTGGGGCAAAAGGCCTATCTCATCCAGGGTGTGCCCATCTCTATTGATGCAGCGCCGGAAATAGTCAACGGGCGGACAATGCTACCCTACCGCTTTGTGGCCCAGGCGCTGGGACTGCAGGCAGAGTGGAATGCAGATGCCCGGCAGGTAATTATTCGTTAGTTCATTAAGTAAAGGTAGTACCGGGGGTGCTCCGTAAACCAGCGTACCCCCGGTACTGTATCCGGGAGAGGAGGAAACCGGGGTGCGGCTTCAAGTTAAGGGCGTGTGTTTTTCCTACGGAAGCGTATCAGTTCTGGAAGATGTGACCTTTAAAGTACAGGCCGGCGAGACATTGGGCATTATAGGGCCCAATGGTTCCGGCAAGAGTACCCTTTTGCGCTGCCTGGCCAGGGTGTTGAAGCCGCGTATGGGGACGGTTTTCCTGGACGGGAAAAACCTGGCCGCTCTTCGCGGCCGGGAGGTGGGCCGCTATTTGGGGTACGTGCCCCCACCGGGTACGGGGCAGGCTTTTCCGTGCACCGTACTGGAAACGGTGCTGCAGGGACGCCGTCCCCACCTCACCTGGGGAGTTAGCCATGGCGACCTTGCTGCGGTAACCAGAGCGCTGGCATATTTGGGTTTAACCGACCTGGGGGAGAGGCAGCTCGGTGAACTTTCCAGCGGCCAGCGGCAGAAAGTGCTTATTGCCCGGGCTCTGGCCCAGGAACCCGAGGTTTTTCTGCTGGACGAACCCACGGCGACCCTGGATATACGTTACCAGCTTGAGGTTCTGGCGCGGATGCGGGAACTTGCCACGGAACAGGGGCGGGTGGTGGTAATGGTACTTCACGACCTCAATCTGGCCAGCCGCTTTAGCGATCGTATGTTGTTGCTGCATAACGGGCGTATTGTTGCCGCCGGTACTCCCAAAACGGTGCTTACGCCGGAGAACATTCGTGTTGTATATGGGGTCGAAGCAGTGGTAACAGAGTCCAGGTGGGGCCTGCAGGTGACGCCGGTGGCGCCGCTGGATATGACCGGAACAAAGGGAACGGCAAAGGTAGTTCTGGCTGCTCAGGGATGACGGTTGGTAAATTACTTTGAGAGGGGCGGAAGGGCGTGGAAGGAGCGGGAGAGGTTGAAAGGTGCCGGAGCCGATACCCGTGTACAGGAACAGCCGGCGGTAATGATCGAACTGAAGGACGTGGTCAAAAACTACGGCCGTATAACGGCCGTAGCCGGCGTGAGTTTTCAGGTTTTGCAGGGGGAAATCTTTGGCCTTTTAGGCCCCAACGGGGCCGGCAAAACCACCACCATCCGCATGCTCACGACCCTGACCAGGCCTACCGCCGGAGAGCTATATGTGGCCGGTTACCCCGTGGCTACCTGCCCGGTGGAGGTTAAGAAGCGCATCGGCGTGGTGCCCCAGCAAAATAACCTGGAGCGGGAATTAACCGGGCGGGAAAACCTTTTGCTCCATGCCCTGCTGCACAGGATGCCCCGGGTTGAGCGGGAGCGGCGCATTGAGGAGTTGCTGGATTATGTAGGCCTCTCTTCCCGGGCTGATGAACGGGTACAGCATTACTCGGGCGGTATGGCCCGCCGCCTGCTCATTGCCCGGGCCCTGCTGCATTGCCCGCCCATTCTCTTTCTGGATGAGCCGACCATTGGCCTGGACCCCCAGACCCGCCGCAAGATTTGGGATTTAATCCAGTTGATGAACCGGGACGGGATGACCGTACTATTGACAACACATTATATCGAAGAGGCGGACAGCCTGTGTCACCGGGTGGGCATCATTGACCACGGCCGGCTTATCGCCCTGGGGACGCCGGCGGAATTAAAGGAGAGGCTGGGGAATTACTGCGTGGAATTCTTGAACGAACAGGGTACCGAGCGGCATTTCTTCGCCACCCGGAGCGAAGCAAAGGCGTATGCCCAGAGCAAAGATTTTGATACGGTAGTCCGGCGTACCAACCTGGAGGATGTTTTTGTGGAGCTGACCGGCCGTGAAGCAAGGGAACTGGCTTCAGTCTAAAAAGTTATCTACCGGTGAGGGTGCCCCCCTGGCCGGGGGCTCTTTCAGAGTCTGGTCGCCTTTAGCCCGTCTGGACTGGCTGCCCATTGTGCTGGCCATGGGGATGGTCTGGCGGCGGCGCTGGTGGCGCTTTCTCATCGGGGGATTGAACAGGCCGCTGATCATTCTGGTTATTTTTGCCTGGAACCTGGGCGATAAGACGGCTACCGCCACCGGCAGTTATCTGGGTTTTCTGGTGCCCGGCCTGGTGGTCATGGCTGCAGTTTCGGCCAGCTATGCCGACCTGGTGAACTGGTTTACCCTGAGGCGTACTTTTTACCGGGTGCTGGACGAGTACCTGCTAGCTCCCATTTCCAGAAGTTCGCTTTTAATCGGGCACGTGCTGGGTGCAGGGATCAAGGGATTTCTTACTTCCCTGGTGGTGTTCCTGACCGCGTCCCTGCTGATCAGGGGTTTCCAGTTTTCCATTCTCTGCTTTATTCAATTATTGATTATCTGCCTCACCTTTGCCTGCCTGGCGGTGGCTGTGGCCATGGTCGCCGGGGGTGATAAAGATACACTGATGTTTACCAACCTGATCGTGTTTCCGATGACCTTTTTCTGCGGCACCTTTTTTCCGGTGGAGCAACTGCCCGGCCCGCTGGAGTGCTTGAGCTGGGGCCTGCCCCTGACGACGGCAACATATAACCTGCGCGCTCTTGTCCTGACCGGTACCGGTAAGCCGGGGTGGTTTTTCCAGAGCCTGGGCTGGCTGGCTGGTCTGTACCTGGTTGCTTACCTCTTAATGAAGTGGCGGCTGGAAGATTAAATAGGGCAGCGGCTTTTACGGCCTGCTCGAATGCTGCTCTTTGAAGCTGCCCCGGCGGGTCCCTAAGGCGCGTGGTCGAGCGTGAGCCGGGGCAGGCTTAAGCTGGGGTAACCAGAACCCGGGGATATTCAAGCGCCGGTTTCTGTAGAGGATGTGATGTTGTTTGCGTGTTCCGGCAACCACGGGCGGGGTAAAGGCTCGCTGCTTTTTAACCCCATGGTACCCAATTATCTGGGAGGAAATGATCTACTGGCGGAGCAAGTTCTGGCTCTACCTGGCCACCTACATGCTCTCCCCCATGCTCTTTTTGCTCTCCTTTGGATTCGGGGTGGGGCGTCGGCTGCAGATGATCATGCCCGGAGGGATGAGCTATTTGGACTTTTTAGTGCCGGGCGTGGTGGCCCTGGCTTTGTTCAATAACGGGGTGACATCGGTAACGGTGCGCATGTTCTATACGCGCCTTTACTTCCAGAGTTTTGAAGCCTACCGTTTGGCCCCGGTGAGCAATTTTTCCATTTGCCTGGGCTACACCCTGGCCGGCGCCATGCGTGGCCTTTTAGCCGGTCTGATTGTTCTGATAATGGTGTTCCTGCTTGTCCCTGGTTTAAAGCTAAACTGGCCTTTTTTCGGGGCGATGCTGCTGGCTTCCCTTTGCTTCGGGACTTTTGGCGTGCTCATCGGCCTGTGCCTGCGCTCCTTTGACGACCAGGCCCTGGTCAGTGAATTTATCCTGGTCCCCGTCACCTTTTTAAGTGGTACCCTGATCCCCGTGGAGCGCCTGCCCGGATTCTTACAGCACGTGGTATGGTTTTTCCCCCTTACCCCGGCGGCAGAACTGTTGCGCACCACCCTGACCGGGAACGGATTCAACTGGTGGCTGGCGGCGGTGCTGGGAGGATGGAGTGTTGTTTTGTTTACCCTGGGCTGGCTCAGGCTGAAAATGCTGGATGGCTAAGATCAAGCAACTATCCTGGGATAAAGGTATGTGCCCACTGCTGTAGCCAGAATGCAGGCTACCAGCAAAACTCCTACGTCAACCTGCCAGCTGGTCAATTGGCCGGTAACAAGGGCGCCACGCAAGAAGTCCACCATATAGCTTAGCGGGTTGACCGATGCCACCACGCGCAGCCAGTCGGGCATGATGGAGATGGGATACAGCGCGTTGGAAGCAAAAAACAAGGGCATGGTGATTAACTGGCCGATACCCATGAACGTTCACGGGTTTTAACAATGGCGGCGATAATCATGGACAGGGTGGCAAAAAATACGGCTCCCAGTATGACCACACCGGCGGCTGCTAACAGGAGGGCCGGGTGCCAGTGCAGGGGTATGCCGGTTATGGCCGCAAGCAGAAAAATAATGGTTACCTGGCTTAAGGCACGTACTCCGGCTGCCAGAGCCTTGCCCAGTACCAGCGCCAACCGGGGTAGGGGCATGGCCAGAAACTTTTGCAATATCCCCATATCTCTTTCCCAGATAGTCGAAAGACCAAAGAAGATGGCTGTAAACATCACCGACTGCGAGAGAATGCCGGGGGTCATATAAGTCTGGTAAGTTACCCCGCCTGTGTCAAATGCGCGTACCTTGCTGAAAGCCTGGCCGAAAATCAGCAGCCAGAGCACAGGCTGCACGGCCCGGGTGAACAGCTCGGTCGGTTCGTGGCGCAGCTTGCGCAGTTCCATTTCAATAATGACCAGCATGTCTGTTAGTGCCTGCAGCACTGTGCCGCCTGATTTTGCCGCCGGTTCAACCGAGGCGGCGACTGATGTGGCGAACCTGTCTGATTCCACGAAAATCTCCCCCCGCATCCAAAAAATTACCGGTAAAATAAGTAAATACATCATCCATGGAAGCATCGGGGTTACCCACCAGTGCCTTTAATTCCCCCGGCGTGCCGGTAACCACCATTTCGCCGCGATTAAGTATGCCCACCCGGGTACAGACTGTATCGGCCTCTTCCATATAGTGAGTGGTGAGCAGGATGGCCATACGGGAAGTCCGGCGTAGCTTCGCGAGTATTTCCCAGACTCCCCTGCGGGCCACCGGGTCCAGCCCCACCGTGGGCTCATCCAGGAAAAGTACCCGGGGATAATGAAGGACGGCCTGGGCAATTTCCAGTCGTCGCACCATACCGCCGGAATAGGTGCGCACCAGCCGGCCGGCGGCATCTTCCAGTTGCATGAAATGCAGCAGGTCGGCAATACGCCTTTCTCTTTCTCTTCCTTTTAAACCAAGCAGTTTGGCAAAAATCATCATGTTTTCATAACCGGTGAGTGCCCCATCCACCGACAGGGCCTGGGGCACATAACCGATACATTGCCGTACCCGGGCCGCCTGCCGGCGCACATCGTAACCGCACACCGTTGCCCGGCCGCCATCAGGTAGTAACAGGGTGGTCAGCATGCGTACAATGGTTGTCTTACCCGCTCCGTTTGGCCCCAGCAGGCCAAAAACCTCCCCGGCTGCAATGTTAAAAGAAACACCTTTTACCGCGGTGTGTTTGCCGAAGGATTTTTTCAGTTGTTCAACTTCGACAATTACCTCCACCGGACACCGCTCCTTCTTTCATCTGCCCCAGTACTTTCTCCAGCAGGCTATAAAGCTGGCGTCTTTCCTCCCCGTCGAGCGGTTCAAAAAGGGCTGATAAAACCCGGTGCCTTTCCTGCCGCCAGGCGTGAAATACTGCCTGCCCGTGTTCGGTGAGATACACAGTTACCACCCGTTCGTCTTCCGTTCCTCGTTTTCTGCATACCAGACCATCCCGCTCCAGTCTCTTGACAGCGATGGTCACCGCGCTTGAGCCGGTACCCATGCGAACGGCGATATCTTTGATCCGCTGTGGTCCAAACCGGTGCAGGATGTGCAAAACCCAGTACTGCTCAAGTGTAATCTTACCCTGTTTTACCGGGTGGGACGTCAAACGCCAGCAACGCCAGATTTGCCAGAGCGCATCGGCAATTTTTTCAGTGAGCAACTGCTCGTTATTATTCATCACATCACCTGTCTTTCCAAGTAAAACATACCATCAAAAAATTTGATAGTCAACATATTTCATGTTTAAAATTGTTTACCCGGTCGCCCGGTCCGGCCGTTCTTAAAGTCCAGGAAGGAGGGAGATTATAATCCCGCCCAGTATCAATTACTTTGTGTACCGAATCCATATATTAAGGGAAGGAGTGTTTTCTGATGACCGATTGGGAAAAAGTAATTGCCTTTCACGGGCACCCCTGTTGTTTGCTGGCCATCGGGTACCGGGCAACAAAGGTTGCCTTGGAGAAACTGGGTGCTGGTGTTCCCGGGCACGATCTGGTGGCCGTGGTGGAAAACCGTACCTGTGCCGCCGACGCGGTGCAGGTGGTCTCGGGTTGCACCTTTGGGAAAAGAAATTTTGTCTACAGGGACAACGGCAAATACGTATTTACCTTTGCCTGCATGGGAGAGAGGCAGGCTTTGCGGGTAAGCTTAAGGGCAGGTGTGCTGAGCAAAGAAGGGGATGATTTTGTAGCCCTCATGGAAAAGGTGGCCAACGGAGTAGCCACAGAAGGGGAGCGGGAGGAGTTTTACCGCCGCCAGGAGCCCCTGATGAAGTACATTCTGGAAGGGCCGGTTGAAGAAATTTTTGAAATGCAGATTGTAAATTTGGAAAAATCTCTTCCTGAACTCTGTTTGCAGATGATTACCTGCAGCCGCTGCGGCGAAGAAATGATGAAAGATCATGCCTTTTTTCAGAATGGACGTCCGGTCTGTAAGGATTGTCTGGTATAAAGAGCTAAAGCCGGCCTGGTCATGGCCCCCGGTGCCTACCGGGTGGGCGACGAGGTGATCCTGGAAGTTCTTTACCGGGACGGCCTTTGCCGGGAGCGGAGTTTAAAAGCCACCTGGAGCCTGCGGGAAGAAGAGGACTGGGGGCTGAGTGCAACAACCGATGACGCGGGGCGGGTGAAATTTTTCCTGGGCAATCCCGGGCACTGGCTTTTTTACACCCGGTATGCCGATGAAACTCTGGGCAGGGAGGGTGAGTACGATAAGCGGGTCTGCAGTGGTCTGTACACTGGAAGCGGCAGATAAAATTGTTGTGGAGGACATCTCGAATTAAAATTTAATTGACTTTATACAGGGAGAAGCAGTATAATAATTTACAGAGGATGGGTGCTGTTTCACGTATCCCGGCGGATAGTGTTAAAAAACACCGGTTGCACCACGGCGAAAGTGTAAGTGTAGTAAAATAAAAGTGGTGACAGAAGTCACCGGTTTAATGTTCGCTTTGACATAAAGCAGGAAAAAGCGTAGTGGCAACCATGAAGGTGCTGTTTCCCTCCAGAGGAAGGAGGCAGGCTTTCATGGTTTTCTTGTTTTTCCCCGGTGCGAGGCCAACCGTAAGGATAGGCAGCGTCTTTCCAACTTTCGAGGGTCTAAGCTAAACCTTGGCATTAGCTTTTAACCCTATACCTGTTTGCCGGACGGGATCCCCGGTAAACGGGTCCGACTCCTTCTCAACGGGTATGCAGGGGTCTGGTCAACCCTGCATGCTGTACCTCCTTTCGTCCTGGCATGTGGGGCCTGGTCACCCCCACATGCCCCGCTCTTTTTTTAGTCCCGTTCTCATGTTACGCGAAGGGCTTGAACTCTGACGCCGGGGTCTTCGTGGTTTTTTCAACTAAATAGTGCGAAACGGGGTGTCCTGCTTCCCTGGTGGGGGCAGGCTGAAAAGGGAAGCCGGTGCAAATCCGGCGCGGTCCCGCCACTGTGAGGGGAAGGGCCCCACATTATGTCACTGTCCAGCACTCAGTAAAATTTTCTGCTTTGATAGAAACTGGTTACTGCTACGAATAAGGATACGGCGAAGGGAACCATAACATGGCTGAGTGCTGGATGGGAAGACGTGGAGTTCCGATGAACCCGAGCCAGGAGACCTGCCCCGTTTTATCTACCATGCTGCCTACGCGGATAGGGAGGTGGTAAGCCAGTACTTTGCCTTACCCCGCTTTTCGGCAGCGGGGTTTTCAATTTTATATAGTTTTAAATCCTGGTGCCACCAGGCAGAAGAGGTTCCTGGAGCAGGTGGATTATAGCCTTTTGCTCAGAAATTTTTAGAGGAGTTGATTTGGCCATGTATCCTAAATATGGGAGAATTTTGTCTATCTTTTTCCTAATTTTTTTAATAATCCTCCTCGCCGGTTGTAGCGCGGAGAAGGTCAGGCCGGGGGAAAAGGTTAGTCTGCAGTATGCCACTGGCTTTAGCATCGAAAATCTACCTGCCGGCTGCAAAAAGGTAACTGACGGCGACGGGAGAGAGTTGCTATTGGTACCCCGGGGCAAAAAGCCGCCCGCGGGTTACGGGAACCTTCCGGTTTTCTATACTCCTGTACAAAAGGTAGTTGTTGGCTCGACCACCCAGGCCGCCCTCCTCAGGCCGCTCGGGGTGCTGGGTACCATTGCCGGGGTAACCACGGAGAAAAAAGACTGGTACATTGACGAAGTAACGAAAGGAATGGAAAAGGGGCGGGTTGCTTTCCTGGGCAAGAACAGTGCCCCGGACTATGAAAAAATCAAGGCCCTTTCCCCGGATGTAGTTTTTACCTACACGCACGTCATGGGCGGAACGGAGTTTGCCCAGAAGTTAAACGAACTGGGCATCCCCTACGCCGTGGATAACGAGTGGCTGGAGTCTCATCCTTTGGGCAGGGTGGAATGGGTGAAGTTCCTGGCCGCCTTTTACAACAAAGAAAAGGAGGCAGATGATTACTTCCGCCAGGTGGTCGCTAACGTCGAGCAGGTGGCCAGGAAGGTACCTGCCGGGACAAGGCCCAAGGTCCTCTGGGGGAGCATCTTTAAGGGCAAAGTATACGTACCTGCCGGCAACTCTTACGTGGCCAGGATGATTGAAATGGCCGGAGGCGATTACGTCTTCAAGGACCTTGGCGGTTCGGCTACGGGCAATGCCAATATCACCCTGGAGGAATTTTATGCCAGAGGCAAGGATGCAGATATTTTCATTATACCTTTCAGCCCCCAGTCAACCGGCATCACCTCCATTGCCAAACTTCTAGAACAAGCACCGGTCCTGGCAGATATCAAGCCGGTAAAAGAAAAAAGAATCTGGTGTGCTCAGCCCTGGTACTATCAATCAATGGATAAAACAGACGAGCAAATTGAGGACCTGGCTGCTATGTTTTACCCTGTTTCCTGGTCTGGTTACCAACCCAGGCATTTTATGAGTTTGCCGGATAAGTAAGTGTTGCACCACCGGGACCCGGCCTGCCGGGTCCCGGTAATCAGGGAGATGAGTGAAGGTGTTTTTCAAGGAAAAGACAGGCCGATATTATATCTTTATCATTATTTTTGCCTTCTTGGTGGGGGCCCTGTTTCTCTTAAATCTCAGTTTAGGCTCAGTACCCGTACCGCTAAAAGAGGTCTACCGGGTCGTCCTGCACCAGCCTGTTGATAATACCACCTTTCAAGCGGTGATCTGGAAGATTCGTCTTCCCCGCTCCCTGGCCACCCTTTTTGGCGGGGCGGCTTTGGCCACTGGGGGATTGCTGTTGCAGATCTTTTTCCGCAACCCCATTGTGGGGCCTTACGTGCTGGGCATTTCTTCCGGGGCCACCCTGCTTGTGGCGCTGGTCATGCTCACCAGCCTTTCCGTGGGCCTGACCATCCATCCCTTTGCCCTGAGCATGGCTGCTTTTCTCGGTGCCCTTTTAGTGATGATACTCGTCCTGGCCGTGGCCAACCGGGTAAGAAATGTGGTTACTCTGCTGGTCGTCGGCTTGATGATGGGTTATTTGTGCAGCGCGGTAAGCAGCATTTTAATTGCTCTGGCGGAAAAGGAAAAGGTGCACGGCTTTGTCCTCTGGACGCTGGGCAGCTTTTCCGGGTTTACCTGGGATGAACTGGTGGTCCTGATGGGGTTGAGCGGGCCGCTGCTCCTGTGTTCTCTCCTGCTCTGCAAGCCCCTTAACGCTTTTTTACTGGGGGAAGATTATGCCCGGAGCATGGGGGTGAACATCCGGTGTTTTCGGGTGGCCATTGTGATGCTGGCCAGCGCCCTGGCCGGTTTGGTTACTGCTTTTGCCGGGCCGGTCGCCTTTATTGGCCTCGCTGTGCCACACATGGCCAGGCTTTCTTTGGGCACTTCAGATAACAGAGCGCTCCTGCCGGCAACCATTTTACTGGGGGCTACTGTTGCCAGTTTATGTGATCTGGTGGCAAGGATGGCCCTGTCACCTGTGGAGCTGCCGATTAGCGCCATTACGTCATTTTTTGGTGCACCTATTGTTATCGGGCTGTTGTTGAAAAGGAGGACCGCTCTATGAAAGTGTTACAGGCCTGCGATCTGGCCGTGGGCTATGGTACCAGGACGGTGGTAAATGACATTAATCTGGATGCTTTAAAGGGTCAGTTTATCTGCCTTCTAGGACCTAACGGTTCCGGGAAGTCTACCATCTTGCGCTGCCTGGCCGGGCTTTTGGCCCCTTTGAGGGGTTCGGTATATCTAAAGGGAAACCAGCTTTATACCCTGGGGCCTGGGGATCTGGCAAGGACCATGGCTGTGGTTCTCACGGAACGCCTTTCTCCGGGGCTGCTCACGGCCTTTGAAGTGGTAGCCATGGGACGTTACCCCTACACGGGCTTCTGGGGGCACCTCACCGAAAAAGATCGGTGCAAAACTCAAGAGGCTCTGCGCCTGGTAAATGGGGAGAATCTTGCCACAAGGTATTTTGCCGAGCTAAGCGACGGCGAAAAGCAGAAGGTTATGCTGGCGCGGGCGCTGGCACAAGAACCGGAACTGATCATATTGGACGAACCAACCACCCATCTGGACGTAAAGCACCGGCTGGAAGTAATGGCCATTCTCCGGCAGCTAACCCGGGAAAAAGGGATTACTGTAATTCTTTCCCTGCATGAAATTGATCTGGCCTTGAAGAGTTGTGCTATCGCTATGCTCGTTAAGGACGGGAAAATCCTGGCCTGCGGCCCACCAGAGGAGGTGTTGGACGAGGATACGGTGACTGAACTATACGATATTGATTCCGCTTATTTCAGCGATTGCCTGGGCGGCATGGAGCTTAGAAACAACGGCGGAGCGCCGGTCTATGTGCTGGGCGGTGCCGGAAGTGGGGCACGTGTTTACCGCATGTTGAGCAAACATGGTTTTGGCGTCGTGACCGGTGTTATTCACGAAAACGACGTGGATTACCATGTTGGTAAGGCCGTCGGGGCCACGTTGATTGAGGAACAGCCGTTTGAAGAGATTGGTGATTCGTCCTTTGAGCGTGCAGTCGAATTAATACGCCGGGCTGCACGGGTGATTGACGCCGGCTTTCCTGTGGGATCGCTGAACCTGCGCAACCTCGACCTGATCCGGCTGGTGCTGGCGCAGGGCCGGACGGTCTATACCTTGCGCGGCAAGAGGGAAACGGAAGAGCTGTACGGGGAGGTCGGCAGCCAGTTCATTCACTGTCACAGCCTGGGGGATCTGCTGGAGAAGCTGACCTCTAATGCGCATGCCACCGGTTGATAAAGACGGACATTTAATGATGGCGTTATTAATTATATTGAATGAGAGTGGGTGGTATATTGCTCATTTATGAAACGAGCAGCGGGGAAAAAATTTACCGGCGTGACGATAGCATCATCGTTTATTTTCCCGGACCACGCCGGGTGGTCAGTACGGCCAGGCTCAACGGCGGCTATCGAGAAGACTTACAGGCGGTATTTAACCACCACATGCCTCCCGGTGATCACAAGCCTGCCGATTTGCCGGGAGGCAGCGTGGAGGGATACCTGGAGTACCTGACCGGCCGTTTGAATTTGCCCTACCGTCACACTGCCGGGCTATTGACTGCTGCCAGAATGGAAAATGCTTCTATAAAAACGGCTGATTATCGTGAGCTGGCGTTGACAGCTGTGGTTACCGGCGGAGTAGAGGTAAACGGGGGACGGGCCGGAGATCCCGCCCGGCACTACGAACTGGACGGCCAGTGGACTTTCGTCGGCGGCACCATAAATATCATCCTGCTTATCGATGGCAACCTGCCTCCCCACACGCTTGTGCGCGCCATTGTTACAGCCACTGAGGCCAAGGCGGCTGCCCTGCAGGAACTGGTTGCTCCCAGCCGTTATTCTCACGGGATCGCCACCGGGTCAGGCACCGATCAAATTATTGCCGTTTCCAACGTGCAGTGCCGGCATAGCTTCACAGATGCCGGGAAGCATTCCAAACTGGGTGAGCTGATCGGGAGGGCGGTTAAGGAAGCAGTTAAAGAGGCACTGGATAAACAGACCGGCCTTAATCCCCTGCGCCAGTGCAATTTTCTGGTCCGCCTGGAGAGGTACGTGATTGGTCTTGACGACTTCTGGCGCCTGGCACAATCTGATGGGATCGGGCTTTCCCGGGAGTTATATCTGGAACGGTTGCGTCGCCTGGCTACAGACGAAAGACTGGTCGCCCTGGCGGCCACGTTACTGCATTTGCTTGACGAATATGAATGGGGCCTGCTGTCCGGCGGGGCGACGTTAGAGGCAGGAAGAAACTTTATCCGGGCATATGTACCTTCTGCAGCTGTTGATGAGGGAAAGGGAAGCGAGCCGGTTAATTACCTGATTAAGATGTTTATCAGAGCGGTTAATGAAATAATTGCGAAACAAGAAAAAGCTTTTCTACCCTGAAGCGGAAAATCTATTTTGCCATCTATCCTGCAGATTGGATGTCGAAAAACTTCCCGGCCCGGATCATTGTAAATCCCGAGCTGGCCACCACGGGTTATGCCTTTGAAAGCAGAAGGGACATTTCCCCCTTTGTGGAGACCGTTCCCGGGCCGACCACGGAATTGTTCGGTGCCCTGGCCCGCCGGTACGGGGTCTATATTTGCCTGGGGCTACCGGAAGTGGATTTAAAATCGGGTATTTATTATAACACCGCAGTCCATTTAGAAGAGGGGAGAGAATGGGATGAAGCTTAGAATATTGTTTTACACGGCCATTGAGGGTGAATTGGGCAGCCTCAGTAATGCCGTCAGGAGCGTGCACAGGGAATACGGACCCCTGGTGGAAGTTCTGGCATACGCGAAGCGGGATTTAACCGGCCCGGAAAAGCAAGCAGAGTTACTGGATACGGTTCCCTGCTGCCACCTGGTGATCCTGCACCTGATGGGTGGGCCGGACTCCTTACCCTCTTTCGACCGGGTAACGGCCCTGGCCAGAGAACAGGCCATACCTCTGGCCGTTCTGCCTTCGGCGGGGGATGATACCCGGGCGCTCCTGGGCTTGAGCAACCTTTCTGAAGAAGATTACCGGCTTGTCCGGTTATATGTTTGTTACGGCGGGGAGGAGAACCTCAAAAATTTACTCATCTGGTCAATTAACCGTTATTTAAAAAAGTTTTACCCTGTACCGGAGCCCAAACCCCTCCCCTGGGAAGGGTTATACTACCCGGGGTGTCAGAGTGAGGCCCAGGCAGCGGCCCTTCTTGAAGAAAAACTAAAGGAAGGTAAACCCGTGGTGGGTATTCTTTTCTACCAGAGTTACCGGGTAACCGGCAACACCGGCTTTGTGGACGAGCTGATCAATCAAATAGAAAACCAGGGTGGTGTAGCCCTGCCGGTATTCCTGTATGCGACCAGAAACGATGAGCTGGGTAGCCGGGGGATAGCCTGGGTGGTGGAAAATTACTTTAGTCGCCAGGGCCGGCCGCTGGTGGATGTGGTGGTAAACACTCTCATGTTTGCCCAAACCATGGCCACGCCAACCTTCAGCCGGGTTGAAGAAAAGGATCTCTACCTGCGCCTGGGCGTGCCCTTAATCAAAGCCATCCTTTCCGTAGCGTCCCGTAGCGAATGGGAAAACAGCCAGCAGGGTCTCGGCCCGCTGGACGTTGTTATGAGCGTGGCCCTGCCGGAGTTTGACGGCGATCTGATTACTGTGCCGGTGGCTACCAGGGAGGAGATGGAAAGAGATCCCCTTACCGGGGCAGCTCCAATTAAATATGTGCCCGTTGCCGAACGAATGCAAAAAGTGGCCTCCCTCGCCTTACGCTGGGCAAGGTTGAGGCGCAAGCCCAACCGCGAGAAAAAAGTGGCCATTATCCTGCACAATTACCCGCCCCGCAACGACCGCATCGGCAACGCCTTCGGCCTGGATACGCCGGCCAGCGTACACCGTTTGCTGGTGGCCATGCACAAGGCCGGTTATCTGGTTGAAGATCTGCCGCCCGATGGAGCGGCTTTGATGGAAAAAGTCCTGTCCGGCTTGACCAACGAGCGGGGCTGGCTGGACCCCCGGGAACTGGAGCGCCGGGCAGCCGCCAGGGTGGAGAAAAGTACTTACAGGGAGTGGTTTTTCGCTTTCCCCGGGATCTCACAGGAGCACCTTAAACGGGACTGGGGGCCCCCTCCCGGAGAGGTTTTCTATTACGGAGATCATTTGCTGGTACCCGGGATATTTCTGGGCAACGTGTTTTTGGGCGTGCAACCGCCGCGAGGCTTTTTGGAAGACCCGTCGAAAATCTACCACAGCCCGGATCTTTCCCCGCCACATCACTACCTGGCCTATTACCGGTGGTTGCGGGATGTTTTTCAAGCAGATATTGTCTTTCATATTGGTAAGCATGGCTCACTGGAGTGGCTTCCCGGCAAGGGGGTGGGACTTTCCGCGGCCTGCTTCCCGGACCTGGCTATTAACGACCTGCCTCACGTTTACCCGTATATTGTAAACAATCCAGGGGAAGGCACCCAGGCCAAGCGCCGTTCCCATGCCTGCATTATTGACCACCTGGTGCCGGTTATGACCAGGGCCGGGTCATATGATGAACTGGCCGAAATTGAGGTTCTCTTGAAGGAATATAACGAAGCAAAAATGATGGACGCTTCCAGGCTGCCCTCCCTGCACAACCTGATCTGGGAAAAAGTGGCACTTACTCATCTGGATCAAGATTTAAAAATAACCCGGGAGGCAGCAGAAAAAGACTGGGAGGATTTTTTGGAGCGCCTGCATTCGTACCTGCACGAGATAAAAGATACGTTGATCCGGGACGGCCTGCACATTTTGGGCCAGCCGCCGGCAGGCGAAGCCCTGGTGGAAATGCTCCTGGCCCTAACCCGCCTGCCCAACGGTCCGGTCCCTTCCTTGCGGGAGCAGGTAGCCGGTATAAAAGGGTTCAGCTATGAAGCACTCCTGTCAAATCCCGGCTATTTCGATCCAGATCGGGGACGTACATATGGAGAAATGCTGGATGAAATTGATAACCTGGCCCGCCGGTTGCTGGAAGCCTTCGTAAATGGCGGTTATACGGTAAATGAAGCGCCCTTTATAGTGCAAAAGCTCCTGGGAAAACAAAATGAGGAGATTTGCCGGGTGCTTGAATACGCAGTCAATACGCTGGTGCCGGCTCTGGCCGCAACAAAGCAGGAACTGGACAACTGCCTCAACGCTTTAGCTGGGGGTTTTGTGCCCCCTGGACCTTCGGGAGCTCCTACCCGTGGCATGGCTGACATTCTCCCTACCGGGCGCAATTTTTACTCCGTCGATCCCCAGGCTGTTCCCAGCCGTGCGGCCTGGCAGGTGGGCTGCTCCCTGGCTGATGCCCTGCTGGAACGGTACAGGCAAGAGAAGGGAACCTATCCCAGGAGTGTTGGCATTGTGGTATGGGCTACCAGCAACATGCGTACGGGCGGTGATGATATAGCCCAGGCGTTGTACTTAATGGGAGTCCGGCCGGTATGGGATGAAAAAAGCGGGAGAATTAAGGGACTGGCTGTAATCCCACTTGAGGAGCTGGGACGGCCCCGGATAGACGTGACCATAAGGGCCAGCGGGATGTTCCGCGATGCCTTTTTAAATGTCATCCACTTGATTGACCAGGCAGTGGAAATGGTGGCCAATCTGGACGAGCCGGAAGATTTGAATTTTGTAGCTGCCCACGTGCGTCAGGAGGTGGCAGAAAAAGTAGCTCAGGGGATAAATCCGGAACAGGCCCGGGAAGAAGCCCTGTGGCGTATTTTCAGCGATCCCCCGGGGTGTTACGGGGCGGGAGTGAGCAACCTCATAACCGCCAGGAACTGGCGGGACGAGAAAGACCTGGGGGAAGTCTACGTCACCTGGGGTGGTTATGCTTACAGCCGGCGCTCTTTTGGTAAAGATGCCCGGCCTGCTTTCCGGCAGCGCCTGGCCCTGGTGGAAGCTACCGTGAAAAATGAGGATACCCGCGAGATCGATATGTACGACAGCGATGACTTTTACTCCTACCACGGCGGGATGGTGGCGGCGGTAAAGGCAATAAAGGGGGAGCCGCCCATGTCTTTCAGCGGCGACAGTTCGGATCCGGCAAGGGTGCGGGTGCGTACTCTCGACGAGGAAACAAAGCATATTTTCCGCGCTCGTGTACTTAATCCCAGGTGGATTGAGAGTATGAAGCGCCATGGTTATAAAGGGGCGGGAGATCTCTCTCACCTGGTGGAGGTGGCTTTCGGCTGGGACGCCACCGCCGGGGTGCTGGAGGACTGGCTTTACGAGGCTCTGGCACATAAGTATGCCCTGGATCCATCCATGCAGGATTGGTTTAAAGAAGTCAATCCCTGGGCTTTGCAGAACATTGTCGAACACTTGCTGGAAGCCATTGAAAGGGGAATGTGGCAGGCAGCACCGGAAATGAACGAGGCATTAAGAGAACTTTACCTGGAAATAGAAGGGGAACTGGAGGCCCGGACGGAATAGTACTTTAAAGTAAAAAACTGGACGGGTGGGGCAAATGACGAAAGAAATCAAGCTCCTGGTATTGCTGGTAACCGGTGATTGCAACCTGCGCTGCGTTTATTGCTATGCCCGGGGAGGCGAAAGCAAAAGGCATATGTCCTGGGAGGTGGCCCGGCATGCGGTGGATTACGCTGCCGCCCGGAGCAAATCCTTCAAGATCCAGTTTTCCGGCGGCGAGCCTCTGTTAAACCTGCCCCTGGTAAAAGAGGTGGCGGCCTACGTTCGGTCGCGCCGGCTTTCCGTTAAATTACAGCTGCAGACCAACGGAACACTGATCACCCCCGCAGTGGCCCAGGAATTAAAGTCTCTGGGCGTGGCGCTGGGGGTGAGCCTGGACGGTCGTCCGGAGATTAACGACCGGCTGCGCTCTTTTGCCGGGGGTGGGGGTTCTACCCTGGCTGTAATCCGGGGACTGCAAAACCTGGCTGCAGAAGGAATAAAGGTGGGTCTGACGGTGGTTTTAACGGCTGAAAGCACGGCGGGGTTGACTCAACTGGTGGAACTGGCTGCTTACCTGGGGAATGTCTACGGGATTTCTCTGGACTTGCTGCGCCCCCTGGGCAGGGGTCGGGAGGGGCGCGTAGCACCGCCGGAGCCGGAGCTTCTGAACCAGCAGGTCAAAGCAGCCATAAAGCGGGCAGAGGAAATAGCCCGGCTGGGCGGCCCGTTAATCCGGTTTCGCGAAGTGGAGAGGTTGAAATACCAGCTGCACCGGGGAATAACCAGGCGGCATTATTGTTATGCCACCACCGGGCAGTCCATGGCCGTAATGCCCGACGGCTCGGTTTATCCCTGTGCTTCCCTGTCCGGCCTGACAGAATTTTACCTGGGCCGGATCACGGACGGGAGGTTTTCCCTGGCCGAAGCGCTGGCCGGAACGTCGCTCCTGGGGCGTACTGTAGAAGTGATGGCCGGCTGCCGGGATTGCTGGCATAGATACCTGTGCGGCGGCGGTTGCCCGGCCCGTGCTTATGCCCTCACCGGCCGGGTGGACCGTGCCTGTAAGGCAGATTGCCTGTTAAGGAAAGTCTATTTGGATTTTGTTAAAAAGGAGAATACTTATGCTCATATATGAATTGCCTGCAGGTCACCAACATTTGAGAAATATTTTATATTAAAACTTTTTAGTTAAAATTTTTGTTTCGCCTTTTTTTGCAGGAATTTTTTACTCAATGCAGTATTATGATAAATGAAAGAATATTTTGCCAGTAAGATGACCGAAGTCGTCGGGTTTTTAAGAAAGGCAATCTAACAAAGGCTATCTAACCAGTTAAAAACTCGAACGGTAAAAGCCACGAAGGCAATGTCTTCCTCATCGAAAGGGGGCTGCTTTTTCGTGGCTTTTAATTTTCAGGAGCGTGCATTAAATGAGCCAGTACCTGATAAAGCGTTTTTTCTACCTCATCCCTGTAATGCTGGGGGTATCCATCATTACCTTTGCGTTAATCAACCTGGCCCCCGGCGATCCTGCTGAACTAATCCTGCGGGCCGGCGGGGTGGAGCCTACCAGAGAAGCCGTAGAGGCCTTGCGGGAAGAGCTGGGCCTGAACGACCCGGTATACATTCAGTACGGCCGGTGGCTGTGGAATGCCGCGCACCTGGATCTGGGCAAATCGTTTCGCACCGGGCGTCCCGTGGCGGAAGAAATTCTCTCCCGCTTTCCGGCCACCCTGGAGCTTGCTTTCGCGGCCATGGCCTTCATGATATGTCTTGCCCTGCCGGCGGGGATCCTCTCTGCCCTTTACCGGCACGCCTTCCTTGACCACTTAAGCCGCCTCGGGGCTCTTCTGGGTGCTTCGCTTCCCGGTTTCTGGCTGGGGTTAATGCTCATCTACCTTTTTGCCGTGAAGCTGGGTGTTTTGCCGGTAATGGGCCGGGGCGGGCCAGAGCATCTGGTGTTGCCGGCGGCAACCTTAGGATTTGGCCTGGCTGCCGTCTACGCCCGGATTTTGCGGGCCAGCATGCTGGACGTGCTGGGGCAGGACTACATCAGGGTGGCCCGGGCCAAGGGGTTGAAGGAAAAGTGGGTGATTGGGCGCCACGCCCTGAAGAACGCCCTTTTGCCCGCGGTGACGTTGCTGGGCATGAGCTTCGGGCACCTTTTGGGGGGAGCGGTAATTGTGGAAACCATCTTTGCCTGGCCGGGCGTGGGGAAGTTTGCCGTGGATTCCATCTTCAACCGGGACTACCCGGTGATCCAGGGGTACGCCCTTTTCATGGCCGTGGTGTTTGTCCTGGTGAACCTCCTGGTGGACATATCCTATGTTTTTCTCGACCCGCGCATCCGCCTGGAAAGGGGGAAATAGCCGGTGAGTATCTCGAAAAATTCCGGTGTGGGGGTTGCCGGTTATCCTGCTACTGTGGAGTCAGCGGGCCAGGCGGGAACGGTCTCGCGCGGGCTGCTGGCCGCCGCGCTGGAAAGGCTCTGGCAGGATAAACTGGCTCTTTTGGGGCTGGTGATCATCCTGGCCGTGGTGGCCGTGGCGGTTTTTGCGCCCTATATTGCGCCCAACGACCCCGTAAAGGTGGATCTGGCGCAGCGTCTTGCACCGCCCGGCGCGCAGTACCCCCTGGGCACCGACCACCTGGGGCGTTGCCTCTTGTCGCGGTTGATCTATGGCACGAGGGTTTCCCTGGCCACGGCGGCTTTAGCTCTGTCTGCCATCATGCTCATCAGCATTCCCCTGGGCACCCTGGCGGGCTACTGCGGGGGGCGGGTGGACAACGCCATCATGCGGGTAGTTGACGTGCTGCTGGCCTTTCCGGGCCTGATCCTGGCGCTGGTCATCGCCGGGACGCTGGGGCCGGGGCTTTTAAACGTGATGCTGGCGTTATCTTTAGTCTGGTGGGTGGGGTACGCCCGGGTCATCCGGGGGATGGTCCTTTCAGTGAAAGAGAAAGAATTCGTCCTGGCGGCCCGGGCCTGCGGCACGTGTGAGATGGGCATCATCACGCGGCACATCCTGCCCAACGTGCTCTCCCCGGTGATCGTCCTGGCCACGCTGGACATGGGCAAGCTGATCCTGGCCATCTCCGGGCTTTCCTTCCTGGGCCTCGGCGCCCAGCCGCCAACGCCGGAATGGGGGGCCATGCTGAACGACGGCCGGCCTTACATGCAGGTGGCGCCGCAACTCATGGTCTACCCGGGTCTTTGCATCATGACGGTGGTGCTGGCCTTCAACCTGCTGGGCGACGGCTTAAGGGACGCCCTGGACCCGCGGGGGATTACCAGGCTTTAAGCGCTCAAAGACGCATTTTTAAGGAAGACAAAGGGGGCTGGCCGATGTCTTCTGCTCCTGTTCTAAGGGTGAAAAATCTTTCCACCCATTTTTACACCAGGCACAGCGTCATCAAGGCCGTAGACGGGGTGAGTTTTGTGGTGGCGGCCGGGAAAACCCTGGGGTTGGTGGGGGAAAGCGGTTGCGGCAAGAGTGTTACAGCCCTGTCCATCCTGCGCCTGATTGAGCCGCCAGGAAGAATTCTTTCCGGGGAAGTCTGGTTAAACGGTTACGACCTGCTCAGGCTTCCCCTACGGCAGTTGCGGCGGGTGCGGGGCAGGGAAATAGCGCTTGTTTTCCAGGACCCGCTGACCTCCCTGAACCCGGTTTTAACTATCGGTACGCAGCTTGCGGAAACCATTGTCTCTCATGAAGAGGTATCCCGGGTTGAAGCGCGGCGACGGGCGGTAGACCTTCTTTCCCGCGTGGGCCTGCCCGACCCGGAAAGGCTGTTGCGCCTGTACCCTTTTCAGCTTTCCGGAGGCATGCGCCAGCGGGTGATGATGGCCATGGCGCTCTCGATGCGCCCGAAGGTGTTAATTGCCGATGAGCCCACCACCGCCCTGGACGTTACCGTCCAGGCCCAGATCCTGGCGGAGCTAAAGCGGCTGCAGGAGGAGCTGGGTATGGCCGTCATCCTCATCACCCACGACCTGGGGGTGATCGCGGCCATGGCCGATGAAGTGGCGGTGATGTACGCCGGATCGATTGTGGAGTGTGGCCCGGTGGCAGAAGTCTTTGACCGTCCCGCCCACCCCTACACCCGGGCTTTGCTCCGTTCCATGCCGCGCCTGGGCAGGGAAGAACTGGTGCCCGTTGAGGGGCAGCCGCCGTCGCTTCTAAATCTCCCGGCCCATTGCCCCTTCCTCCCCCGCTGCCCGCAGGCGGGCGCGGCGTGCTGGGGGGAGAAGCCGGAATTGCGGGAGATCGGGCCGGGCCACGCGGCAGCCTGCCACCGTTTATTTCCCTGGGCCGGCTAGGGGAGGAGGGATGCGGGTGAGCCTCCTGGAGGTAAGGGATCTGGTTAAGCACTACCCGGGGAAAGGAGGGATTCTGGCCGGCTGCCGGGAAAAGGTGCGGGCTGTTGATGGGGTTTCTCTCTCCATAGCCCGGGGAGAGACCCTGGGCCTGGTGGGGGAGAGCGGCTGCGGCAAGAGCACCCTGGGGCGGCTGGTGGTGCGGCTGGAAGAACCTACGGCTGGAAAGATTTTTTTCGCCGGCGAGGAGATCACCGTCTGGACGGGGAGAAAGCTGCGGGAGCTGCGCCGCCGCTTCCAGATCATCTTTCAGGACTCTTCTTCCTCTCTCAACCCGCGCCGGACGGTGGAGGCAATCATTGAAGAACCCCTGGCCAATTTCGGCGTGGCGAAAGAGGAGCGCCGGGAGCGGGTGCGTGACCTTTTAACGCTTGTCGGTCTGGAACCGGAGCACGCCTCGCATTACCCCCACGAGTTCAGCGGGGGCCAGCGCCAGCGCATCAACATTGCCCGGGCCCTGGCCCTGCAGCCGGAGATGGTGGTCTGCGACGAGCCCGTTTCCAGCCTGGACGTATCCATCCGGGCGCAGATCTTGAATCTGTTGCGGGAGCTGAAAAGACGGCTCAATCTTTCGTACCTCTTCATCTCCCATGACCTGGCGGCGGTGAATTATCTTGCCGACCGGGTGGCGGTGATGTACCTGGGCAAAATCGTGGAGTTGCTGCCGGCAGAAGGCCTCGTATTACAGGCCCGCCACCCCTACACCCGGGCGCTTTTGAGCGCGGTGCCAGAACCCAACCCGCGGCAAAGGACCAGCCTAAAGCCGGTGGTACGGGGTGAGCCGCCTGACCCGGCAAATCCTCCACCGGGCTGCCGCTTTCACCCCCGGTGCCCCGAAGCCCGCGACGTTTGTCGGCAAGAGGAGCCCGTTTTGAAGGAGGTGGGAGAGGGGCATTTGGTGAGTTGTCACCTGGTATAAGTTTTGCGGCGACCAGAAACTTGTAAAAAGCGGGAAACTGGCTTTCGCCATTATTACTTACCGCCAATTCACGCGGGCCACGAAGGTCCTTTTTGCCCTGCCGAAACAGAGGTGGACTTTCGTGGCCTTTTTGCGCTCATAAGGAGGGCTTTTAAAATGGACATTGCTGGTTTAACTGATTTTAAACCACCCGTCTCAGGAGAAGCACTGGCAGAGATGGCCAGATGCTACCAGAAATCTCTGCTCCTGGAACAGACGTTTAAGTTAGGGATTTTTGAAAACCTTGCGGCCGGTCGAAGTGTTACGCAATTGGCCGAGCAAACGGGGGCCCGTCCAGAGCGGTTAGCTCTCGTACTGGATGCGTTAGTGTCTGTTGGGCTTTTGGAGAAAAACGGCGACACTTACACTAACACCGTTATGACCAATACCTTTTTGTGTTTACACAGCAAGTTTTACCAGGGCGATCTCCTTAGACTGCAGCTTGCGCCGGAGCGGCGCCGGCAATGGGAACGAATTGGGGATAAATTCCAGGTGACGCTTATTGCTTCCACCCTTTACGAAGAAGGCAGGGCAATTGCCGAGGCCGTGCAGGCGGACTTGAAGAAAGTCGGTATTGCCGTTGAGGTACGGGTGCTGGAGTCTGCCGCCAGATTCGAGGCTTTAAAGCAGCGCAATTACGACCTCGTTGAATTGGGCGGCATCTGTGCCACCAACGACCCGACACCTTGGTTCAGCTATTATTTCGGCACCCAGCATCCGGAGTACTGCGTGCTAAAAGACCAAACCTTACAGGAACTGGTGGGCGGGCTCTATGCCGCAGTTACGGCTGAGGCGCGCCGGGAAATCTTCTTTAAGCTCCAGGAGTTGCTAAAAGAGCGGGCACCGGGCATTTTCCTTTACAGTCAGGATGCCATTACGGTGACCAGGGAAGCAGTTAAAGATTTTACCATGGAGGGCGGCATGCCTGGAAGCTATTCCTACCTGCGGGTTATTTCGTTAAGCAACTGAGGAGGTGCTTTTTATGATCAAAATTGCCGGTTTCCGGGTAATTTACGGGCCCAGCACGGTGGGGCGGGTTTATGAGGAGGCGGTGGCGGAGCTGGCAGCTGCCGGGTGGCCTGTTGACCTACGCTACAGCCAGCCGCCACCGGCGGGAATGCTCCTTCCTTCCCCGGAGTGGCTCCGCTTTGCTAAAGAGGAGGCAGACGCGGTCTTTTTCAGCTTCCCGCCGGAGTTTAAGGCGCTGGGAGAGCTTTTCGGCCGGCTGAAGGAAGAGCTTTCTAAACCGGTTGTACCGGTGACCGTTGAGGTGGCGGGAATAAGCAGTATCGCGCCGGAAGTGGTCCAGCGCGCCATCCAGTACCACCTTTTCGGCGGCAAAGAGAACCTGAAAGCCTTCCTCCTGTGGCTGGGCGAGCTGGCCGGGAAGTTGCCGGCCGGGACGGCGCCCGCACCGCAGGAACTTCCCTGGGCGGGGATTTACCACCCGCGGGCTAAGGGATGCTTTACGCATCTTGCTGATTACCTGGCCTGGTACGGGGAGCGGCGGCCGCTTGTGGGCCTGCTTTTCCCCCGCGTTTTCTGGGTGGAGGAAAACCTGGCGGGGTATGATGCTATTATCGAAGAAATTGAGCAGCGCGGCGCCGGGGTAATCCCCGTCTTTAGCGACGGCTGGTTTGGCCAGGTAAAGAACGACGATGTCATCCGGCTGTTTTTCTTCCGGGATGGAAAGCCGGTCATTGAAGCCCTGGTGGCCTACAGCGCCTTTTTCTTAAAGACGCGCCGGGAGGTAGTCGCCTTAAACCGGGAGCCGGCTGATGATGTGCTCTTAGAACTCAACGTGCCCATTTTAAAGATGATCTACGCTGCGCGGCAAACGGAAGCCCAGTGGCGGGAAGACCCGCAGGGCTTGAATTTACCGCAGGTGATCATCAGCATCACCTTGCCGGAGTTCGACGGGCTCATCGAACCCCTTCTGGTTAGCGCGGCGGAGGACGAGGGGGACTTTGCTCTCGGTCGGCCCCTCCTTTCGGAAGTGCGATACTTGGGTGACCGGCTCTTCCGTTGGATAGAGCTCCGGCATAAGCCCAATGCCGCAAAGAAAGTGGCCTTTGTCCTTTTAAATTCTCCCTGCAAGAGCGCGGAGGCTACGGTGGGGACGGCTTTCGGGCTTGACTCCCTGGAGAGCGTGGCCCGTATTTTAAGGCGGATGAGGGAGAAAGGTTATCGCCTTGAGTGGGTGCCCCAAGACGGTCGCGAACTGGCGGAAGCAATTTTGGGGCGCAAAGCGCTTCCCGACTTCCGCTGGACCACGCTAGAGGAGATAGTGACAAAGGGCGGGGCGGCGGCCATGGTGCCCCTGGAGAAGTACCTCCGGTGGTTTGAGGAACTCCCGCCTCAGGCCAGGGAAAAGATGGCGGTGGCCTGGGGGGACCCGAAGGAAGCCAGGGAACTTTCCGGCGTGCAAAAGCTCTCCCTTGGGCTTTACAACGGTCACGTGATTATCCCCGGAATCGTTACCGGCAATGTGTTTATTGGCGTACAGCCCAAGCGGGGCTGCGCTGGTTCCCGCTGTGATGGGGAGGTCTGCAAGATCCTCCACGACCCGGACGTACCGCCGCCGCACCAGTGGATAGCCTGGCACAGGTGGCTCGAGGAGGAGTTTGGTGCCGACGTGGTGGTGCACGTGGGCACCCACGGGGTGCTGGAGCTTCTGCCCGGCAAGACTACAGCTCTATCTGAATCCTGTTTCCCCCGCATTTCTCTAGGTAAGGTACCGCACCTTTACATTTACAACCTGGTCAATCCCATGGAGGCGGTAGTGGCCAAGCGGCGCTCGGCAGCGGTCATTGTGGATCATCTGCCGCCGGTTCTGGCCAGCATGCGTCTTTCCGGCGATCTCGCCGACCTGGAGGAGTTGCTGGAGGACTACCAGAAGGCGGTAAGCCTCAATGAAAAAGGACGTGCCGGGGTAATCCGGGGACAGATTGCCGAAAAAGCGCGCTCAACCGGCCTTTGGGGCGAGGGCCAGGAGCCCGACCCGGCGGTTTTGCACGAGAAACTCACCGTCCTGCGGGAGAGTCAGTTCCGCGACGGCCTGCATATATTTGGCGAGGCGCCGGCGGGTGAGGCGCTGGCCGAGCTTTTAAACACTGTCCTGCGGCTGGATCAGCCCGACTGTCCCTCTTTGCGGCGTGCTCTGGCAGAGTGCTTAAAGCTTGATTACGATGTCCTGTTTAAGGAACCGCAAGCATTTCACCCTGCGGCCGGGGTGAGCAAAGGCAAGCTTCTTGAGGAGCTGGATGTGCTGGGGAAGGAGATCCTGGCTGACCTCCTGGACTTGCCGGTGGATGCGGTGGGCGAGCCTCTGGCCAGGGCGCAGGAGCACATTTCCCGCTTTGCCCGGCGCCGGGGTCTTACACCTGACGGCGGTAAAAACTCGCTGGCCAAAGTGCTGGCCAAAGCCCTGCGAATCATACCCCTGGTGAGGCGCACGACTGATGAAATGGAAAACCTGCTGCGGGGTTTTGCTGGCGAGTTCATTCCTCCCGGCGCCTCCGGGGCACTGGCCCGGGGCAAGGTGGAGGTTCTGCCCACCGGACGCAACATGTACTCCATCGACCCCTGGCGTATCCCCACCGCTGCTGCCTGGGAGGTGGGGATGCGGCTGGCAGAGGAACTCATTGCCCGCTCGAAAAACGAGGACGGTTCTTACCCGGAAGCCATCGGCTTCACCTTGCGGGCGATGGATCCCTTCCGGGCCGATGGCGAGCTCATTGCCCAGATCCTCTATACCCTCGGTGTGGAGCCGGTCTGGGTGGCCGGGCGGGTGGTAAACCTCAGGCCCATACCTTTAAATAAACTGGGGCGTCCCCGCATTGACTGTCTGGTAAACCTCTCCTCCATCCTGCGGGATGGGATGTCGCGTGCCTTCGAGCTCATTGACCAGGCGGTGAAGATGGTGGCGGAGCTGGAGGAGCCGCCGGAACAGAATTTTGTGCGCAAGCACATGCTGGAAAGGGAGGCCGAGCTCCTGGCAGAGCACGGGAAGGAAGGAGCTCGAAGGCTGGCCACCTTACGCGTGTTTTCTTCCGCTCCGGGCACCTACGGCACGGGCGTGGAGCTGGCGGTGGCGTCGTCTGCCTGGAAAGAAGAGCAGGACCTGGCGGAGGTTTACTTCCACTGGACTGGCTACGCCTACGGCGAGGGGGTTTACGCGCGAAAAGCGCCGGCTGAGCTAGTGGACAGGTGCCGCCGGGTAACCGTGACCTTTGAAAAGTTCGATTCGGACGAAATCGACCTTTTGGACTGCTGCCACATATACGGGGTACACGGCGGCTTTACCGTGGCGGCCAAAGTCGCCTCCGGCAAAGAGCCTCGAACCTATTTCGGCGACACGCACGACCCCGAACGCCCGGTGATCCGCACCCTGCGCGAGGAGCTTTCCCGCATTGCCCACACCCGGCTTTTAAACCCGGCCTGGATCGAGGGCAAGAAGCGTCACGGTTACAAGGGGGCCGGGGACATCTCCAGCCGGGTCAACCACATGTACGGCTGGCAGGCCACCACCCGCCAGGTGGAAAACTGGGTCTTCGACGGCATTGCCGAAAAGTTCGTCCTGGATGAGGAGAACCGGAAGTTCTTCCAGGAGGACAATCCCTGGGCATTGGAAGAGATCGTGCGGCGGCTTCTGGAGGCGGAGAGTCGGGGACTCTGGCAGGCCGATCCCGAACTCCTGGCCCGGGTTAGGGAAGCTTATCTGGAGATCGAAGGCTGGCTTGAGGAGCAGATGGGGGAGGTGAAGGGCGAATTCCAGGGCGGGGCGGTGGATGTTCGCGCACTTGGGGAGATGGAGGGATGGCAGGAGAAGTTAGCCGTTGTGCGAAAGGAATTGGAAAGGAGGAAAGCGCAGTGAGGAAAAAACGCATGTTGAGCAAAGGGTTTTCTTATGTGCTCTTGGTACTCTTCCTGCTTGGAGCGATAATGTCGGCTGGTTGCACCCAAAAGAATGTGCCGGCACGGGAACAGGCGCAGGAGCTTGCCATAGCGCTGGGCGAAAAAGAAGTGACCTCCCTTGACCCTTTCGACCCGCATGGTTCCTCCTCTTCCTGGTACATTCAGCCGATGCTCTTTGAAACCCTGGTGTTCGACACGTTGAAGGGCACGGAACCAATGTTGGCGGAAAGGTGGGAAATGTCACCGGACGGGAAAAAATGGACGTTTTACTTGCGGCAGGGGATCAAGTTTCATGACGGCAGTTTTCTTACGGCAGAGGCAGTAAAATTCAGCATCGAAAAGTCTCTGGCCAATAAAGTTTCCGGCTTGGGAGCCAGAAAACCTCCGGTGCCCGTGATCAGAGTGGAAGCAGCGGATGAAAGGACGGTGGTCGTTCATCTCGATAAGCCATACGGGCCTTTCCTTTCCGAAATCGGCAGCGTGAGGATTGTCAGTCCTGCCTCCTACCAAGGAGATAAGTTTGTAGGACCCGTGGGGACCGGTCCCTGGGTGGTTGCTTCCTTTACACCTCAGGAAATGGCCTTTACGCCCTTTAACGACTACTGGCAGGGGAAACCCAAGCTCAACAAGGTTACGATAAAGTGCATTCCCGATCCGCAGGCGCGGGTAATGGCTCTAGAGTCCGGCGAAGTGGATGTGATTGGGGTGGACATGCAGGGAGTGGAGCCGGCGGCAGCCAAGAGCCTTACGGCGTCCGGGAAGTACCAGGTGATATCTCTCCACCAGGCTTATTTAGTAGCGCTGTACTTCAACCCGCGCGCCGAACTGTTAAAAGACATCCGGGTGAGGCAGGCCATAAACTATGCGTTGAACCGGGAGGAAATGGTGGCCAAACTGTTGGAGGGCTACGGCGTTCCCGCCAAAGGGCCCGTGGGATTTGACACCTCCATCCCCTGGACCAACCCGCATATAGAAGGATATCCTTACGACCCGGAAAAGGCCAAAGCACTTCTTAAAGATGCCGGGTTTAAAGGGGGTGCTCCACTCAAGCTTGCCTACGAAGGTTACCGTGCCTACCACAAGGCTCTGGCCGAACTGATTCAGGCCCAGCTTGGCGCCGTGGGGATTAAGGTCGAGCTGAATTCCTGCGAGTCAGGGGCCTTCACTCAAATCCTCCAGGCCGGCCAGTACGATCTAGCGCTCATTCCGCCTTACGGCAAGCGGGAAGAGGATTCTTACCCCTATCTCGGGATGTTCTTCTTCTCCCGGGGACGATACAAAGTGATGGAAGACCCTCAATTTGACAGGCTTTTTATGGCCCAGCTCTTCACTGCCGACCCCAAAGAACGCGAAAAGCTGTACTGGGCGCTTCAGGAGGAAATCATGAAAAACTGCCCGGCAGCCTTTTTGTTCCACCCCGACCGGATAACGGTGCTGAAGAAGGACATCCAGGGTTGGGAGTCGGATTACGGTTTTAACAGCCTGACCACGCTGTGGAAGGTGAGCCGGGGAGAGTAAACCCCCTGGCCGGTTTTAAAGTTCAGGAAGGAGGGAGAGATTATAAGCCTGCATAGCATCAACGCAAGGGTCCAGTAAATTAAAATTAAATTTAAGAAAGTTAAATTTAAGAAAGAGGAATTTAAAGAAGCATAATGAATCTTTATTACAAAGTGGCCGGAGCCGCTGGTTATTATGTTATAGCTTACCGGCGCCGTGAAGGCGTATAGCTGTTGCTAACGAGCTGTACGGAAATTTTGATCCATTTTAAGGCCATGAAGGCCCTGAGTGCCTCGTCGAAGCGAGGTGTGGGTTTTCATGGCTTTTTGAGTTTCATTGCTTTAGGGTTGAACACCCTTGCGTTCGGTCCTTCCGGTTTATGGTACTGCCATGTAACTTGCGAACGTTACTTTCATATGTGTTGACTAGTCGATGGATTGCGCGGACTTGTTGATCCGGGTTTTAAAGATAAGGAGAGGCTGCCTGAGGACCGGTTGGGAAAAGGTAATTGCCTTCACGGGCACCCCTGTTGTTTGCTGGCTATTGAGTACCTTGCAACAAGGGTGGACGCCCAGTCTGTAAGGATTGCTTAGTATATAACCAAGGGAGGAGTTCTTCATGTTGAAGGTAGTGCAGGGTCACGAGATTTGGGTTCTGCCCGAGGGAAGTCATGGTCACGAAGGACATGAAACCCGGTGCCGGATTTTTTACGGGCACGCCATGCGTCCCGATGGCTTGGCGGACCCGGCACGGCTGGCGGCCTGGGTGCTGCTCCCCGGCGGAGCAAAGCTTTCCTTAAAGGTAGAAGCGGGAGATGACAGGTTTCACCTGGTGGCGTTTACGCCCGACCGGGATGGATTCTGGCCCGTGACGGTGGAAAACGACGTCGGGCCGGTGGCGGTTACCGCGGACGGTTTTTACCGCCGGGGGACGCGTAAAGACTACCCCGGTGCCCGGGAAGTGGGCTACTACTATCAGTACGCCAAGACATACGTGCAGGTGGGGCATTTCTGTGCCGCCTGCGGCCCGGTGGTGCAGCCACCGGAAATCACCAGCCTGGCCCACGACCTCGAACTGATTCTTACCCCCGGTGCTTACCGGGTGGGGGACGAAGTAATTCTGGAAGTTCTTTACCGCGGCCGGCCTTTACCGGGGACAGAAGTGAAGGCGACCTGGAGCCTGCGGGAAGAAGATGACTGGGGGCTAAGCGCAAAAACTGATGATGCAGGACGGGTGAAGTTTATCTTGAGCAATCCCGGGCACTGGCTTTTTTACACCCGGGTTGCCGACGAAACCCTGGGCCGGGAAGGCGAGTACGACAAAAAGGTGTACAGCGCTACGCTAAGCCTTTTTGGTGTACGATAAACCCATTTGGAAGGATTTATTGACAAGTGATGAAGCAATTAATTGACATATGATAAGTGGTATGTTATAACAAAACCAAAAAAAGGAGTGATATTGAAGGTGAATGTACTCATTGTAAGTTGTGGTTCCTACGTATCCCAGGGTTATGGCTGTCCCGGCGAGTGGAAATGTTTTAAAGCCGCCCGCGACCGGGAAGGAAACTTTAAGGATTATGATTCTGTGAATGTGGTGGGTTTCCTGACCTGTGAATGTCCCGGGAGATCACTTATCCCAAACATCGGTTGTGTTAAAAAGAATGTAGATTTTGATGTTATCCACCTCTCCACCTGTATGGCTAACGCCTGGCCGGCCTGTCCCTACAGGGATGTGGACGAGCTTGCCAAAAAGATTACGGAAAAGTTTGGGGTTAAGGTAGTCAAGGGAACTCATGATTACGCATAGCTGACGTCCTGTTTTTCCATGCCCCCGCAATTACATCCGTAGCGGGGGGTTTTTGTTATCCTCTTTAGTTTCATTTTTCCAGATCACTGTTTTGATTATCCGCGCTAATATATCTTCTACTCCGGTGTAAAAATGGTGCAGGTAGCCAGCCAGGGCCATAAGCTTTTCCTCGGGAATCTTGCCGGAAATACGGTTTATTTCCTGGCCCAGGGAATGAATTTTGCCTGCGATATTCTCTATGGAGGGCATTTTATCTTCCAGATCGCCTATTAAACCCAGGTAGGCATTAATCTTTTCCTCGCTCATAAATAATCACACCCTGGTTGTATATTTTTTTCTTCATTATACCCGCACATCCTGGACACCTGCCCTTTTACATTCCGTATCGTTTCTATCTTCAAGTTTATACCAGGCGGCGGTAGCTGGCAAGGATTTGCAGATGCAAGGATTGGCTCTGCTCCGAAAAGGGGTTGACAGGAGGGAGGAATTATCCTATGATTAGCATGAGAATGAAAACCATTATCTTTATCCAATGGGGTACATGGGAGGCTGCTGCTGCCCTGATCTTTGGCCTTTTAGCTAAAGAAGTGGTGGTCGGTACTCTCGGTGTCATTTACGGTGTTGGCGAGGAAGCAGAAAGTTTAATCCCCATCATCCAGCCGCACTGGACCCCTCTTTCGGCCTATGCCTTTATGGCCATGTGCCTGATTTACATTCCCTGCGTTGCGACCATAGGCGCCATTAAACGGGAAACAAACTCATGGAAGTGGACGGTATGAAAAAAGGAGGTGCTGGAAGGATGAGGTAGGTACCGTAGCGCTGGCGGAGCTTAAGTTCGCCGACGCCGGTACCATCCCGGGCTGGGCGAAGGCGAGCGTAGGCGCTGCCGTAGCGTAGGGGATTGTTGCCGGCTATCCCGACAACACTTTCCGTGCGGAGAAGCCCGTGACGCGGGCGGAAGCTGCGGCGATGGTCCTCCGGCTGCTCGATGCGGTAGGAAACAGGTAAACTGAGAGACGGCAAGGAGGGGAAAAGTGAAGAAGGCGCGTGTACCTCACAATCCGGGAAGGGTTGTTGTTAAATCCTTGCGCAAAGGTCCGTGGCTGATCAACTATCGACTGCAAGGGGGTAAAATTGTCTACCTGTTATGGGCGACCAAAGGATTGGGTTTTCTCAAGAACTGGGGCCAGGAATGATGAAAGGGAATCGACTATGAGCGTATTTATTGTCGGTGGCGACCGCCTGGGGAAAATCCCACACAACCTCCGTCAACTGGGGTTTGATAGGGTTTACCATTTCAAGGGGCGGAAAAAGATTGCTGTGGGTAAGTTAAACATACCGGAGGAGACCGGCCTGGTCATTGTCCTGACAGACTACGTAAGTCATAACATTGCCGCGATGATCAAAGAACAGACCAGCATGAAAAATACTCCGGTGGTATATGCGAAGCGTTCCTGGACCCATATTTACCAGAAACTTAAACTGAGCCAGGCGATGGAAAATGGGCAGCATTCCGATGACATGAGAAACCTTCGGGACGAAGCCCCCGGGCTTGTCCCAGGGGAGGTTCACTGACATTTTCTCTTAATTGCCTTACAATGGTTGGTTTAAACAATAGTTGACATTTTCTCTTAATTGCCTTACAATGGTTTAAACAATAGTTTAGCAATAGTTAAACAAACTACTATTAGTTTATAACCATAAAAACTGAGGAATATCGATTTTGCTAAAACTTTAACCCCGTAACGAAGACGGGATCAGAGCGGACAAGCTGACCTGGACCGGACAGGTAAAGAAAGGCCACGGAGGCCCCCAGTTTCCTTCCCTGAAAGTTTAAGGAGGGTGCCCGTGGCTTTTGTTTTTTGGGGCTGGTACCCGGGATAAAAAGTGGATCCCCTTCATCCGCAGGTTATTAAAGCCAATTATCGTGGCCGTTAATATGGGAGGTAGATGTTGATGGGTAGTGCACACCGGGATTATTTTAACCAAAAGGCGCCCATTTGGGACAATTTATTGACTGGTGAGACATTGGAGCGGTTGAAAAAAATCATAGATGAGCTTGCCATCAGAACCGGGAGCTTTATTCTGGACGTAGGTACCGGTACGGGGGTTCTTTTACCTTTTCTTGTTGAAGCGGCCGGTCCAGAAGGTAAAGTGGTGGCGCTGGACATTGCTGAAGAGATGCTGGCCAGAGCCAGGGCGAAAAATCCGGGGAATGTGGAATTTGTACTGGCGGACATAAGCTGTACGCCATTTCAGGAAGATACTTTCGATGAGATCATCTGCAACTCCTGTTTTCCTCATTTTACCGATAAACCCCGTGCGCTGGCCGAAATGGCCCGCATTTTAAAGCCTGGCGGGAGGCTGGTCATCTGCCATTCCATGAGCAGGGAGGCAGTAAACGATTTACACCGGTCGTTAGGGGGGGTGGTCGCCAACGATCTGATTCCCGACGATGATAAAATGCAGGAATTGTGCAGGCACTGTGGACTAGTGGAGATTGAAATTATCAATACAAGGGAGAAATATGTTTTGAAAGCACGTAAACCCATATTGACAAGTTGAGCCGGGATGAAAATGGAGGAGGGTAATCTCATTGAGAAGGGTTTATTCATTATCTATCACGGTAATTATTCTGGTAATTCTTTTACTTGTTATCTCTGGATGTGCGGCGAAAGATAGTCCGAAGCTAGAAGTTGCTACGGGTACGTCATTGATTGCTGATATTGTCAAAAATGTCGGCGGTGATAAAGTAGAGACCGTGAATATTGTCCCCCCTGCTGCCTGCCCGGGGCATTTTGACCTGAAGCCAGGCGATGTGCAAAAGCTGGCCGAGGCCAGGCTATTTTTGCGCCACGACTGGCAGGGGAAAATGTTTACCAAAGAACTGATAGAATCGGTGCATAATAAGGACCTGCAGGTGGTTGAAGTTGCCGTGGCCGGTAACTGGATGGCACCCCCGGTGCAAAAGGAGGCGGTTACAAAAATTGCCGGAATATTGATGGAAAAAGATCCATCTAACAGGGCTTATTATGAGCAAAATGCCGACCGCCTGGTTTCGCAGATTGAGTCAAAGGGCAAAGAAACCCTGTCCAGGCTTCAGGCTGCCGGCGCAGGTGGCGTGAAGGTACTCTGTTCCGATATGCAGCAGGGGTTTTTAAAATGGGCCGGTTTTGACGTGGTGGCTACTTATGGCCGGCCGGAGGAGCTTAACCCGCAAAAAATGCAGGAGCTTATTAACAAAGGGAAACAGGCTGGTGTAAAGCTGGTGGTGGATAACCTGCAGAGCGGCCCGGACGCAGGTAAAGGTATAGCGAAAGAATTGGGGGCGGCACAGGTGACCATCTCCAATTTCCCGGGAGGGTTACCGCAAACGGATACCTGGAGCGCCGCTCTGGACAAAAATGTGGAGTTGCTTTTGGATGCTCTTAAGGAGGTAAAATAAAATTAATCTCGCCGGACGGTGGAACAGTATTCCGGAAAATGGGCTGTTCAACGGAGCTACTCTAATAAAGATAGAAGATGCCGTTGTTTCCTACCGTGAAGATGTAGCTTTACGGGGCGTTTCGCTGTCAGTTAGAAAGGGCGAGCTGGTCGGCATCATCGGGCCGAACGGGGCCGGTAAAACTACCCTCCTCACCCTGGTGAACGGGTTGGGTAGACTCCTTCAGGGGCGGGTGGAAGTGCTGGGCTACTCGCTTCAAAAGGGCTGCCCGGCCTTTTTGCGCCGGCGGATTGGCTACGTGCCGCAAATTCAGAACATTGATCCCCGTATGCCGGTGAGTGTGCGGGAAGTGGTCATGATGGGGCGCTACGGCCGCCTGGGCCTGCTGCGCCGGCCCGGGCCGGCCGACAGGCGGGTGGTGGACAGCATGTTGCAGCTGGTGGGCATGAGCCACCTTGCCTCTCGCCCCATCGGCCATCTTTCAGGAGGTGAGCAGCAGCGGGTGGCCATTGCCCGTGCCCTGGCCCAGGAGCCGGAGATCCTTCTTCTGGACGAGCCGACCGCGGCCCTGGACCGCCGGGCGCGGGTGGAGATCATGACCCTGATCAGTGAAATCCACCGCTCCCGCCACCTGACCACCCTGATGGTGACCCACGAGCTGAAAACGGCGGCAGCAGTTTGTGACCGGCTGATTTTAATGAAGGAGGGTCGCATCTGGGCACAGGGCACGCCGGCGGAAGTACTGCGGGAAGAGGTTCTGGACCTCCTGTTCGGCGGCGAAAATATGATGGAAAATGCAGTTGCTCTTCAGTGACGCATTGGATTCCAAAATAATCATTGCCAAAAAGGGGTAAAGCCGGGTGGCTGCAACCGGGGGGCGTTATATTTTTGGATCTTTCTATTCTGAGTTACCAGTTCATGCAAAATGCCATTCTGGCCGGCCTGCTTGGGGGCGTGGCCTGTTCTCTTATCGGGGTTTTTGTTGTCACGATGAACCTTTCTTTTATCGGGGTGGCCATCTCCCACGCCGCTTTTGCCGGGGCGCTCTGCGGGGCCTGGCTGGGTTTTAATCCCCTGGCCGGGGCTTTTCTATTCAGTCTGGTGGCAGCAGCGGTAATCGGGCCGCTGGCCGACCGGGGAGAGTTTAACCCCGATACGCCCATTGGTATTATTTTTTCCATTACGATGGGGATGGCTTTTCTGTTTATGGGCCTTTTGCCTGGCCCGAAAACCCAGGCCCTGGAGCTTTTGTGGGGAAGCATCCTTACGGTGAACGACCGCGACCTGCTTTTGCTGGCTATTGTAGCAGCGGTCGTAGTGAGCCTGGTGGTGCTCTTTTTTAAAGAAATTCAGGCTGTGATTTTTCACCGGGAAGCTGCCCTGGCCGTGGGCATTCCGGCCAGCCTGATTTTTTACGGCCTGCTCTTTTTAACCGGTTCGGTAATTACTGCTTCTTTACGCAGCATCGGCGGCCTGCTTATTTTTAACCTGATCTTAAACCCTGCGGCTGCAGCCTACCAGCTGACTTATAACCTGCGGCTAATGTTTGTTTTATCTTCCTTCTTCGGTGTTCTTTCCACCTGGGTGGGGCTTTTTTTTTTTTTCCTGTTTGTTTGACGTGCCCAGTGGGGCCACCATTGTAATTGTCTCTGCGGTTATCTTTGTCATTGCGGCTTCCTTTTCTCCCAAGCGCAAAGTAAAAAAGTGGCAGGAAGAAGTATCAACAGGTCCTGGAAAAGCTCTTTTCAAATAGCCCGTAAAAGAGTACCGGACAGCAATCCGGTGCTGCCCGGCAATCGGTTTTGATGTTAGCCCCGCTTCCCCCCGTTTTCCTCCTGCCTTTCCAAATCCCTTTTCTTTGCCTTCGTTTCCCAGATATCGGCCAGTTCCCGGCCAAAGAAGTGTGACAGCTGCTCCTTTGCTTTTTCATAACTGCCGGCACTGATGAGTACAAAGATGCCTCCACCAATAAGGGTGATGATGATCACCCATACCAGGCTGGACCATACGCCTGGTCGACGGGCTGTCGGGTCGGTCACGGGTTTTTCGTATTCGGGAGCTCCCGGGGTACTGGTGGGTCCGGTAATGCCCAGGATTACCGGGACTGCATCCGCCAGCAGGGCAATCCCGCGCATGGCTTCTTCTTTGCGATTGGTGTAGGTGCCGGCCTCAATTAAAATGGCGGTGGGTAGGAGATCCTGATTATAGTTTCCCTGACCCACAAAAATATCTTTGGCAATGGGCCAGTGCATTTTATTGGCGTAGGCCATCAAGCGTTTGGCAAAATCCAGGTTGGCCGCCATATGGGGATTTTCCCGCCCCACGACAAAACGCATTTGCGCAACATTTTCATTGGAAACGATGCGCCGGTAAAATTCGGGATCATCTACACCGTCCCGATGTACATCAAATATGGCTATGGGGTTTTTTTTCAGCAATTGAACAGCCGTCCGGCGCGAGCGGTAGTAAGCATTGTCGTCGTGGGGGTCATGGGGAGTTTTATCATGCAGGACTCTGGCCCCCTCGCGCGACAATTTACTGCTGTAAGAATCACCAACCTGAAAGATTCCTCCGCGAAAGGGAATGGATGCGCTGCCGTCGGAAGGGACGTACGATTCATCGCTGTGCGTATGATAAATGGCCACCGGTTGATTGTTGCGGGCAGCTGCAGCCACCGGTATTTCCATTCTGGAGAAGAGTTCGTTATAAGCCAGTAACTGCCTATCCATTCCCAGAAAGCGGGCAGTGGCCAGGTTGCCGTCCACTTTTTCTATGCGGTAGTGCTTCCCTTCGGCAGTAATCACCTCATCGCCGACCCGTACACGGCGGGAAATCATGGTGACCGGATTTCCCTCTTCATCCCGAACTACAAATGCTCGCCCCGCTCCCAGTTCATCATCAACAATTTGCCGGACCTGAGGAAAACTTAGAACGGGCAGGGTTACCTCCGGGGCAGTCCACAGGACCAGCATACATAAACCGGCGGCAATCAAACCTGTTCCCAGCAAAACTTTTCCTTTACCTGCCATTTCCAGAACTCCCCTTGGAGGTATTTAACGAACGTACTTCTTGTTTTTTAGTTATCTCCTGTTCCCGACCGGGAAATACGGCATATGTTAAAAACGAATAACTGCAAAAATATTGGACCGGCAAGGCGCATGTAAGTCCGGCTTCCGTTGACGAATATTTCAGTCAAGGCAGGATATTTTGTCTATGGGGTGGAATAAACTTGAGGTGGATTAAGTTACGAGTAAACGCCAGGGAGTGAGTTGTTATGTGTATGGAAAAAAGTGATTGGGAAAAATGCGTGGAGTTTCACGGGCATTCCTGCCCCGGCTTGGCCGTGGGCTACCGGGCGGCAAAAATCGGCCTGCAAGAGCTGACCGGGCACCGCGCGGAGGACGAAGAACTGGTGGCCGTTGTGGAGAACGATGCCTGCGGTGTGGATGCAGTGATGGTACTTACCGGTTGCACCCTGGGTAAGGGCAATTTGCTGTACCGGGATTATGGCAAGCACGTGTTTACCTTTATCTGCCGGGAAAGCGGCAAAGCGGTACGCGTTTCGGTCAAGGGGGCGGCGTGGCGGCAAAACGATGAGTTCCGGGCCTTAAGGGACAAAGTATTCGGCGGCACCGCCGATGAGAGGGAGCGGCAGCTCTTCCGGGAGCTTCAAGAACAGCGCATTCGGTATATTCTCGAAGCCCCTCCGGAAGAGTTCTGTGAGGTACAACATGTGAAGGTAGAACTGCCGCCGAAGGCGCGCATTTTTAATTCGGTAACCTGTGCTTTCTGTGGTGAACCGGTTTCCGAGGCCCGGGCCAGGGTGCGGGACGGAAAATTTGCTTGCATCCCCTGTGCCGGCGAATATACCAGGGGATGGTGAGCCCATATGAGTTATCAGTATCTTCTCTATGATGAAGAAGAAAAAGTCGGCTTTATTTCCCTCAACCGCCCTGAAAAACGCAATGCCCTTTCCCAGGGTCTGTTGGAAGAATTAACCACTCTTTTGCTTAAAATCGGACAGGAGAAAAAAGTTAAGGTAGTGGTGCTGAAAGGCATTGGCAAAACCTTTTCCGCCGGCCACGACCTGAAGGAAATTGCCGACGGCACGCCACAGGATGTACTGAAGCTCTTTCAAACCTGCTATTTGACCATGCGGGCCATCCGGGAAATACCCCAGCCGGTAATTGCCCAGGTGCACGGCGTGGCCACGGCTGCCGGTTGCCAGCTGGTGGCGGCGGCCGACCTGGCCGTGGCGGCGGAGGATGCCCTGTTTGCCACACCGGGAGTGAAAATAGGGCTGTTCTGTACCACGCCTGCGGTTTTCTTGAGCCGCAACGTCGGGAGAAAAAAGGCCATGGAAATGCTGTTGACCGGCGAGTTTATGCCGGCCCGGGAAGCTTTGATCTACGGCCTGGTAAATAAGGTAGTGCCGCCGGGTGAGCTGGAGACGGCCACCAGGGAACTGGCCGGCAAGATTGCCCGGTACAGTTTATCGGCCATTGGTGCCGGTAAAAGGGCTTTTTACCAGCAAATAAACATGGAGGATTTCCAGGCCCTGAACTACGCCACCGAGGTTATTTCCCTGAATACCACCACGGCCGATGCGCAGGAAGGAATCAGGGCCTTTTTGGAAAAACGTGAACCTAAGTGGTCAGATGATTAATTAGGCCGGGAAAATCCCGGCCCTTTCCTTTTATAACCAGGCATCAAGCATCATACTCAAAAAAAGCAGGAACAAGTAGGGGCTGGAAAACTTAAAGAGGAACCAGGCGTTTTGGGGTGTGGGGTGAAGGTATACATAGGTGCTTAAACCCAGGGCCGCCAGGCCGGTAATGATTGCGGTAAGGAGGTAAACCATGCCCCAGGACCCAGCAAAATAGATCAGTATGGATAATAAAACCATCAAAATGACCGTGCTTAAAAGACAGTGCAGGGCCTTTCTGGCTTCACAGACCACGGGGAGCATGGGAACTTTTACTTTAGCGTAGTCCTCCTTGTAAAAGATGGCCAGGCTCCATATGTGGTTGGGAATCCATAATACCACCAGGGCGGCAATGAGAAGAGGCAGCAAATCCACCTTACCCGTTACGGCAGTCCAGCCGAAGAGTGCGGGGAGGCCGCCGGAAAACCCACCCAGGATGATGTTCCAGGAGCTCCTGCGCTTCAACCAGAGGCTGTAAATGCCTACATAACCAATCATTCCGCCCCAAAGGCAGGCAAATGCAATGGGGTTGACCATCCAGCCAAGGATGAGAGAGGCAACGAAGAGGAACAACCCCCAGTACAGGGCCCGCACCGGAGGATTAATTCTCCCATCGGGAATGGGCCGTTTGCGGGTCCGGATCATACTTGCGTCCAGATCCCGGTCGATATAACAGCTGACGGCGTTGGCGCCGGCACAGGCTAAAGTTACCGCCACTGTCGCAGCCACAAATTGAAACATGGGAATAGGTCCGTTTAGGGCAATCGCCACCATCATGGTAGCCAGTGCCGTAAAGACGAGCAGGACCACGGAACGGGGTTTGGTTACTTCCAGGTAAGCCAGGGTCGTAGTCCAAAAATCCGCCCGCACTTTGTTTATACTGGTCTCTATGTTCACTTTTACGTTTCCTCCAATCCAAGTCTACTTATTGCCTATTTTTTTAATAGTTCGTTATATTGTGCATAAATCCTTCTTTAATTGTTTTGATCGCTTACCCGTTATCCGCCCGAACGGGTACATACCGTTGTTGTCTGGACCAGGTTTCCCGAAACGGTACTTGTCAGGTTGCGTGCGGTGCTAAGCATGTACGCCCAGGTATATGTACACCTCACGGTGACAGGACTGGGCGGTACATTGGTGGAACCCCGGGTTGCCAGACCGGAGGTGGTTCTGGCACAAATTCCGTCCCTCATTGAGTTTCTCGGCGATCCGAGGCGCCTCCGTGTACGGCCCGACCCGTTGCTGATGTTCAGGCGCAATCAGGAAGTTTTTTCGAACCTGGAAACAGCGGCGCAGGTTATTCGAGCGGCCGCGGCCATGGGGGTGACCACCTTGAGGTGGAAGCGGGAGTGCTCCATATAAGAATTAACGGCCGGGAAGCCCCGACCACCATTTTAATTGTAGGCGCCTGGAGAAGATTACTGAGCAAGGTTGGCCTCTTTCAAACGACGGTAAATGTACTGGCGGGCCTCATCGCTATCCGGCTCGTCCAGCGGTTTTAAGCGCATCAAATCGGGGGACAGGCGGGCCAGAAATATCCCCGGAGCGTTTTTTTCCACCACCAGGTATACATCGCGCTTTGGTTTAACCGGGACGGCATAGTCTCCTTTGATGGTGGTAAGTACAGGGATTAAATCCCAATTCTCCACGAAAAATTCCACCGCTTCTTCAATGGTAATGTTCACTTTTTAACCCTCCTGTTCACTTTCCAGGTCGCATTGAAGCAGCTGGGCCGGGTCCGCTTTTTCGTAAAAGTGGCGGGAGAATTCCTCGAAACTCAGCCCCAGGGCATTGGCCCATTTCTGGGCCACGCATAAACGGGGGTATTGTTGACCTCTCTCGATGGCCAGCAACTCCCGTACGGTAATCCCTACCCGGGTGGCCATGGCTGACGCCGTGAGCCTCTGGCTTTTTCTTACCTCTTCAAGGCTCATTCCTCACCACCCTCTCTCAGGGGCAGGGTGAAACTGGCGCCGGCCGGCGCAAAATGGAAGACGGGACCGAAAATAGCGGCAAGACGGGCTGCGACAGGCAGGCCGGTGCAGTGGTTGGCCGCCAGGAACTTCAGGTCGAGGTTCTGCAGGTAGGCTATGGTAGCCTCCTGTTGTTCTTTAGGTGCCGGTCCCAGGTGGGTGCCGCCGATGATGCCGTATATGCGGTCGACGCCGGTTACCTGCCGCGCGTGTTCCACGATATTCACCACTCCCGCGTGGGCACATCCCAGGATTATCACTACCCCCTCTTCCGTAACGCAGTACAGGCTCATGTCATCACGAAAGGGATCGGGCACCCTGTGGCCGTTTTCCAGGCAAAAGAGGCGGCTGTCTCCCTTTTCGAAAGTGGTCTTGCGCGGGACTTCACCGCTGACCCACAGTCCGGGCGCGATTTGCTGCGGTTCCTGCTCAAAGATGAAATCTGCGCCCAGGCTTTCCAGTTCCTTCCGTCGGAATGGCACTCCGATGTACTGTTCCTGGGGCTGGGAAACGTAGTGCAATGCAAAAAAGTCGGGATGGACGTAGACGGGCAAACGGCCCCGCAGGCGAAGGAAATCCCGCATGCCTCCGCTATGATCGTAGTGGCCGTGGCTCATTACCAGGGCGTCGACCTCCTGCAGGTTGATCCCCAGGGCGGCGGCGTTTGCCAGGATATTTCCTCGTTCACCGGTGTCTAAAAGAACCTTTGTTCCGGCCGTTTCCACCAGCAGGGCCAAACCCCATTCTCCCGTCAAACCCAGGGGCAGGCCTACGGTATTTTCGCTTAGAACGGTTATTTTAACCATCACCCTATGCACCCCTGCAATTAGGATTTACAAATGACTTTTCTAGGCTAACTGTAACACTCATTGCTTCTGCAGTCAACTGTTGGAGAACGGTAGTCTGCTCGGCTCAAGGTCGCTCGCTTCGTGCAAAACGGCGGCCATTTTGTCCGCTGTTAGTGGCGCTGAATGCGTCATGGGCGCCTACTTAAATTTTACACGGCCAGAACGGTATCGGTGACCGCCCGGGCGGGCAAAAATCCCCAGAATTTGGGAGATGCTCTTGCACAGGGCTCACCCGATGATCACCCTGTTTACAGAAATATCCCATTCCTTTTAAAATTTGAGCATAAATCCGCAATATTGTTCGAAAAAGGAAGGTAATGGCCATAATTAACGTTTGCTCGTAAGTACAGGCCTTTGATAAAGTTATAATAATCTACCATAAGCTTTTGCGGGGGGAGGAAGCCGCGTGGAAGCAATAGCGGCCAGCAAGCTGGATCCAACCTTCATGAGCGAGGTTGTCTCAAAGTTCAGGACGGACAAGGAGCCGACGGATCTTTACAACTGCCTTACCTGCGGCATGTGCAGTGCCGGTTGCCCCTATAACGGTGTGCACGACCATGCCGACCCGCGCAAGTTTATCCGCCAGGTAGCCCTGGGGATGCGGGACGAGGTGCTTGCGTCTACTTTTATCTGGGCCTGTACCATGTGCGGGCGCTGTACCTTCCACTGCCCGATGAATGTGGATATTGCCGGTCTGGTGAGAACCATTCGTGGTAATTTTGGCCTGCGGGCACCTGGCTTCTTGCAGGACGTGGTGGATGCGCAGATCCGTACCGGTAACCAGATGGAGGTAACAACGGAAGAGTACCTGGAAACCCTGGAGTGGATGGAGGAAGAGCTGCAACAGGAAGTGGGGGATCCCAATGCCAGAATACCCGTGGACCAGGAAGGGGCAGAGTTCCTCTTCATGTGGGACCCCCGGGAAATCAAGTACTACCCCCAGGATGTGCAGAGCATTGCCAAAATTATGTGGGCCGCAGGGGCCAGCTGGACGGTCAGCAGCCGCTGGTGGGACGCCACCCACTATGCCCTGTTCAATGGTGATGACGAGGCATCGACCGTTATGGTACGGCGTACGATGGAAGAGTTTGAACGCCTGAAAGTGAAAGAAGTGGTCATTACCGAGTGTGGACATGCTTTCCGGGCGCAGCGGTGGGGGCGTAAAGTGTGGCTTAACGCCGACTACCCCGTGCGCAGCTTTGTCCAGCTGCAGGCCGAGTGGATCAGGGAAGGACGTATCAAACTTGATCGCACCAGGAACACCGAACGGGTGACCTTCCACGATCCCTGCAACCTGGTGCGCAAAGAGGGAGTTGTGGAAGAACCTCGCTATTGTCTGCAGCAGGCGGTCATGGACTTTGTCGAAATGTGGCCCAACCGGCAGTACAACTATTGCTGCGGCGGCGGTGGCGGCCTGCTGGCCATGGGTAAAGATATTTACCCCTACCGGATGGCCAAGGGTAAGCTGAAAGCCGAGCAAATCAAAGCCACCGGTGCCAAAATCGTGGTGACACCCTGCCACAACTGTTACGACCAGCTGAACGACATCATTAAGTACTACAAGCTGGACTGCAAGGTAAATCATATTCACCACCTGGTGAGCAACGCCCTGATCTTGCCCAGCAAAGCGGAAAGGGAGCAATTGAAATAATATCCTGTTTCATGGTGAAAGGCGGGTGATGGGAGTTATCCAAAACTTTTTAATTTGGATTTCGTAAAATGGCCGGGGGAAAATTCTCCTGGTCGTTCCGGCAAGGGAGACCTGCCCTTACCCCTGCCGGAAACCTCCCTTCAAAGGGCACATTACCATCCCACAATGATTTAGTCTGGCCCCGGTACGTACGTTTTTGCCGGGCTTTTTTTTGCACTTCGGGGTGTGATCCGGGCAGCGGCAAGGATACCGCATTGATCAGAAAAACAACTTCTGCGGTTGGAGCTATTGCTTCTTTGCTTACGGGATGTTAATATGGACATATGTAAAGTTAGATCGAGGGCTGGAATGTATGAATGTCACAGCTGAGCAAAATATTATCCCGGTTATTTTAAACAGCATTAGTGATGGTGTTTTTACAATTAATTCCGATTGGCGCATCACTTTTTTCAACCGTGCTGCGGAGGAAATTACCGGGGTGTCCCGGGGAGAAGCCGTCGGGCGTTTTTGCTGGGAAGTTTTTCGGGCCAGTATTTGCGAGAGGGAATGTGCGTTAAAACACACCCTTGAAACCGGTTGTCCGGTAGTGAACAGGGCTGTTTATATTGTCAATGCTTACGGTAAAAAGGTTCCCATCAGCATCAGTACCGGTATATTGAGGGATGAGTACCAGCAGGTGATTGGCGGTGTGGAAACCTTCCGGGATCTCTCCCTGGTGGAGGAATTACGCAGAGAATTGCGGGGGCGGTATACTTTTGCCGATATCATTAGCAAAAACCACCGGATGCAACAAATTTTCTCCCTTCTTCCGGACATAGCGGAAAGTGATAGCACGGTGTTAATTGAAGGGCCGACCGGTTCGGGAAAGGAACTTTTAGCACGAGCCATACACAATTTAAGCCCTCGCAGGGACAAACCCCTGGTGGCCGTAAATTGCGCCGCCCTTCCTGATACCTTGCTGGAATCTGAGCTTTTCGGTTATGAGGCAGGGGCCTTTACTGATGCCAGAAAAAGTAAACCAGGCCGTTTTGCCCGTGCCCAGGGGGGCACCCTTTTTCTTGATGAAATTGGCGATATTTCTCCGGCTCTGCAGGTTAAACTCCTGCGGGTTTTACAGGAAAAAGAGTTTGAGCCCCTGGGTGCGGTGCGCCCGGTGAAGGCCGATGTGCGGATACTGGCAGCTACCAATAAAGATCTGGCCGAGCTGGTGGAAAAGGGGTTGTTTCGTCAGGATTTGTACTACCGGATCAATGTAATTAAAATTACGTTACCCCCCTTATCCGAACGTAAGGAAGATATTCCCTTACTCGTAGAGCATTTTATCGACAGGTTAAACATTCTGCGGGGTAAAGCCATTGACGGGATTTCTGAAGAAGCCCTGGCCCTGTTATGGCAGCACGACTTTCCAGGAAATATCAGGGAACTGGAAAACATCATCGAACATGCCTTTATCCTGTGCAAAGGCGGGCTCATTAAGCCGGAGCACTTGCCCGCTTATCTACAGGCCGTTTCTGACCGCTCCTGTTCCGGGAAAGGCAAAACCTTAGCCGAAATGGAAGCCCGGATGATTTATGAGGCGCTTGTTCGGAACCAGGGAAAACGCAGTCTGGCGGCCAGGGAACTGGGTATTGATAAGACCACGCTGTGGCGGAAAATTAAGCGATATGGCATAAAGATTCCAGCCAGTGACCATTTAAACAGGGTAGAATAACGTTGCATTCTGCAATGGTTCAGGTGGTTAATCCGGGTGCATTTTGCACCTTTTTTGTTTTGCCCCAATATTATCAGCCGGAAGGAACGTTCGGCTAAAGCCAGGGGCAGCTATTTTATCCCGATTTTTTAGAGGCAGGTTGTTTTGTTGGCATAAGTTTTGCAATCAAAAGTTACGAAAGGGTAAACAGTTTTAGTAAAAGTTCAGTAAAACCGCCGTTAACTGCAAAGGAACGGCGTTGTCTAGAGCGAACGATTTTGCGGAGCGCCGGTAACAGCACCCGGTGAAGCGAGGCTGCCGGCTCGGCTCTCGAGGACGCATGATGAACTGTTCGGAAGAAGACTCCGAAAACATATTAAGTCAGGATGTAATAACGAAGAATGATTAGTGGCGGGCAATCCGCAGAGAGCCAGAGCCGGCCCGAAGCGAGCCGCGGTGCGCATCTTACGCGGAGCATATGAGTAAGCGGGACAACGCCGTTCCTTAAGCGGGTTGACTGAACACTCACCTGTTTTAAAACAGGCTCTAATCTAACGGGGTGTAACGGTCAATGAGAGTTGCTCTCGCCAGGTGGGGCAATCGCATATCTCCCCTCTTCGATGTGGCTCAAGAAACGCTGATGGTGGAAATCAGCCGGGGACGGCTCATTTCTCGAAGGCAAGTAAGGCTGGATGATTTGGGCTGGCCTTCCCGGGCTGAGCAATTGGTTTGTCTGGGTGTAAGAGTACTTATTTGCGGCGGCATAAGCAACTTTCTTTATCATCAGGTAGTCGCCCGGGGAATACAGGTAATTCCCTGGGTGACGGGTGATGTGGAGGAAGTTTTACAGGCCTATCTTCAAGGCCAGTTAAACCAGGAAAGATTTGCCATGCCCGGTTGCCGCAGGTGGCGGCATCGCCACCGCGGGGGGCGGTGGGGGAGGTGAAAACAAGTGCCCGGGTTTGATGGAAGTGGCCCCCGGGGAGCCGGTCCCATGACCGGTCGAGGTCAGGGCTATTGCATCGTTCCCTTAACGGGAGGCTTGTCTCAGATTCCTGCCATAAGGCCGTCTAAAGCTAAAGGTGGCAGGGGTAGGAGGAAGTTTCTTTTTGAACTCTGCACTTACGGGAGAAAAAACAAAAACAGGTTTATGGGTTAGGAGGTTGATGTGAAATGCCACGTGGAGACAGAACGGGTCCCTGGGGTATGGGTGCGATGACCGGCAGGGCGATGGGGTACTGTGCCGGGTACAGCGTGCCCGGGTTTGCCAGTGCGCCGGGGTGGTGGTGCCGTCCCCGCCGGGGTTCCGGTTGGGGTGCGGGGCGCCGTAGCCGTTTCTGGTGGGGTGGTTTTCCCCCGGCGACTGGTACGCCGTATGTGCCCTATTTCCCGGCTCCTCCTGAAAATGAGCCCGGTGTGTTAAAAGCGCATATTTCCCATCTCGAAAATATCTTACAGGCATTTAAACAGCGCCTGGAGCAAATTCAAGAGAGGAGCAAAGGACAAACGGAACAGGAATAATCAAGCAAAGCCGGTAGTGTTAAAGCTGCCGGCATATTTTTACCGGACTAACTACAGGCATTTTATGCCAATCTGTTATTGACAATAGTTCATATATCCCTTTAAAATAACATATGACCAAAAGCCACGGACAGCTGTCTTAAAAAGAAAAGAGGTGGGTTCCTTGGAGAAAGGAACGGCCGCAAAAATCGAACGGTTGAAAAAGAATGGATTGCGTTTAACTGTTCAGCGGGAAGTGATTTTAAACGCTTTAATAGCAAAAAGTAATGAACATCCCAGTGCGGAAGATTTATTCGAGGAAGCCAGGCAAAAATGCCCCGGCATCGGGCGGGCTACCGTTTACCGTACGTTAAGGCTTTTCCACCGGTTGGGTTTGGTACGTCGCCTGCAGCTTATGGACGGTTCCTTCCGTTACGAAATAAACGGTGATCCCCATGCCCATTTCATTTGCCTGGGCTGTGGCCTGGTTTTTGAACTGGAAGCCTCACCGGTGGTGGAATTGTCTCCTTCCCAAAGACAGGATTTTCAAATTATCGGTGCCTCCTTAAAGCTCTTTGGTTTTTGTTCGCAATGCCACGCGCAGGGGCAAAAAGTGCCGTCCTTTGATCCCCCCGGGGCACAGGTAGTGGCGGAACAGGGGATGAACAAGGGAATATCTGGTGGTTAGCGGCCCTCCTCAATTCAGATACTTATGGACAGACAGCAGGTTTCGCTGACCGGGCAAAGGTTATAACCTTAAGGGAATATGATAATTGCCCCGGTACTTTGGTAAATGGCGGCCTGTCTTAGTGAAATTATGTTAAAGAAAATACACCCTTATAAATCGAACATAAATTCATTACATGCCTTAATGGGGAAGAATATGGTCATAATTAACATTTGTCCGTTAGACGAGCCTCTGGTAAAGTAGAACTAATAATCACAATGTTTTACTAAATCTTAAATTATCGAGGAGGGGGACGCATTTTCGTACAGCCCGGTAGAAAAGGTTCAAAGGGGCGGGAAAAGCTTTATCAGAGGTTTTTAACGTCTTCCTGCAATTAACCTGTTTAATGTTTAAGGAGGTCAGATAAATGCCAAGGTTTAGGGATCCCCAGCTGACCAGCCGGCCTTCGGATAAGACCCCGCGGGTCATTGATCCCAAGAGTGTCAGGCGTTCCGTTGATCCGGCTGTCCTGGAAATGATTGATGTAGCCAAAGAGCAGGGTGTGATTACCGCCTTTGACCGGGTGGTGGCCCAGCAGCCCCAGTGCCAGTTTGGATATAAGGGCATCTGTTGTCGTATTTGTATGATGGGTCCCTGCCGGATTAAAGCGGAAGAAGGGCCGGCGAGCAGGGGTATATGCGGTGCCAATTCCTGGACCATTGTGGCCCGCAGTGTGGGTGTAATGATCCTCACTGGTTGTGCCTCCCATGCTCAACATGGTAACCATATAGCTCACACGTTGGAAATGATTGCTGAGGGGAAAGCTCCCGACTACTCCATTAAGGACCCCGAGAAACTGGTGCGCATTTGTAAGAAGGTGGGGATTGAAACCGAAGGCAAAGAAACTTTGGCTCTGGCGAAGGAGCTGGCTGAAACAGCCCTGGAGGACTTCCGTCGCCTGAAGGGAGAAGGGGAAGCTACCTGGATAGTGAAGCAGCAAATCCCTGCCCGGGTAGAAAGGTACAGAAGCCATATGGTCATGCCCCACGGGATTCATGCCACCATTTCCGACCTGGTTACCCAGGCCCACGTGGGGATGGATAACGACCCGGTAAACCTGGTATTCAGCGCCGTACGGGTAGGCCTGGCCGACCTGGCCGGCAAGTGGATTGCGACCGACCTTTCCGATATTATTTTCGGTACTCCCCAACCTGTTGTCAGTGAAGCCAATATGGGGGTTTTAGACCCCAAAAAAGTCAATATTGTTGTGCACGGCCATAATCCCCTCTTAAGCGAAATGATTGTGGCTGCGGCCCGGGAATTGGAAGACGAAGCCAGAGCCGCCGGTGCTGCCGGTATTAACCTGGCCGGTATTTGTTGTACGGGAAACGAAGTGCTCATGCGCCAGGGTATTCCCATAGTGACCTCCTTTGCCTCCCAGGAACTGGCCATCTGTACCGGTGCTGTTGATGCCATGGTGGTGGACGTGCAGTGCATCATGCCCGGTTTAAACACGGTGGCCCAGTGCTTTGGAACCAGGTTGATTACCACTTCGGATATTGTGAAGATTCCCGGTAGCATGCACATTGACTATCAGGAGGCAACGGCCATGGCCAACGCTAAAGAAGTCATCCGCCAGGCCATTGAAGCCTTTAAAGAACGGGGAACCCGTCCGGTACACATTCCCAATGTAAAGAACAAAGTGGTGGCAGGCTGGAGTTTGGAGGCTATCTTTGAGCTATTCAAGACTGTTAACCCCGATAACCCGGTACGGGTGCTCAACGAAGCCATTCTTTCCGGGGAACTGAAGGGTGTCATTCTCATGGCCGGGTGCAACAACCTGAAAACCTTCCAGGATCAGGCCCACCTGGATATCACCAAAGCCATGCTGAAAAATGATGTTTTTGTTATTTCCACCGGTTGTAATGCCCAGGCGTGCGCGAAGGCGGGCTTGATGGATCCGGCTAAAGTGGATGAGTTTTGCGGTCCCGGGTTAAAGAAATTTTATCAGCGGATCAGCGAGAAGGCCGATCTTAAGTATGGTTTGCCACCTGTGTTCCACATTGGTTCCTGTGTCGACAACTCCCGGGCGGCCGAACTCTTAATGCTGATGGCCGAAGATCTCGGTGTAGATACTCCCAAAGTGCCCTTTGTCGCCTCAGCCCCGGAGGCTATGAGCGGTAAGGCTACCAGTATTGGTACATGGGCTGTAACCATCGGCTTGCCCACTCATGTGGGAACTATGCCGCCGGTAGAGGGTTCCGACCTGATCTATAGTATTTTGACGCAAATTGCCGGAGATGTATTTGGCGGTTACTTTATCCTGGAACCCGATATTGAGGTGGCCATACAAAAACTGCTCAATGCACTGGAGTACCGTACCTGGAAGCTGGGTGTGCATCGTAAAGTAGCAGAAGACTTTGAAACCGCTCTCTGTCAAAACTGGTAAACCTGGGGCGGAGGAGGGAAAATAATGGCCGAAGCCATTAATTTTGACCAGATATTTGAAGGGGCTGTTGAACAGGGTAAGGAGCCAAAGAGACTTTTTAAAGAAGCCTACGAAGGGGCTATTACCGCTGTAAGTTATGCTGAGATTTTGCTGAACCAGGCTATTCGCCGGTATGGCAAGGATCATCCCGTAGGATACCCCGATACTGCTTACTTTTTGCCGGTAATCCGGTGTTTAAGCGGTGAAGAAATTAGGACCCTTGGGGATTGCGTGCCCGTATTGAACCGGGTCCGGGCGGCGATGAAAGAGGAAAAAACCTTTGCCAATGCCCGCCAGTGGGGAGAAGCCACCTGGTACGCTGCAGACATTATCGAGGCTATTCGCTACCTCCAATATAGCCCGGAGAATCCCCTGCATGTTCCACCCTGGACCGGTTTTATCGGCGACCCGGTGGTGCGCCAGTACGGCACCAAGATGGTGGACTGGACCATCCCCGGCGAAGTCCTGATCCTTGGCCGGGCCAGAGATCCCAGGGAGCTGGCCAGGGTTGTCAACAAGTTAATGGGCATGGGCTTCATGCTTTTCCTCTGCGACGAGGTTATCGAACAGTTGTTGGAGGAAGGAGTAAAGCTAGGCGTCGACCTGATTGCCTACCCCCTGGGCAACTTCACCCAGGTGGTCCACTGCGCCAACTACGCCCTGCGGGCCGGCATGATGTTCGGCGGCATCAAGCCGGGCTTAAGGGATGCCCAGCGGGACTACCAGCGCCGGCGGATCCGTGCTTTCGTGCTCTATCTGGGCGAGCACGATATGGTCAAGACGGCCGCCTGCATGGGGGCAATCAACATCGGCATTCCCATTATCACCGACCAGCCCTTGCCTGAAGACAAGCAAATAAAAGACTGGTTTATCTACGAGCCGGATCTGGAAAAAGCCATCCAGCTGGGTATGGAGTTGCGTGAAATCAAAATTACCAGCATAGAAATTGATGCACCCATTACCGTGGGCCCGGCTTTTGAGGGTGAGTCCATCCGCAAGAAGGACATGTATGTGGAATTCGGCGGGACCAGGACTCCTAGCTTCGAGCTCGTGCGCATGGTCGGTCCGGACGAAGTGGAAGACGGCAAGGTGGAAGTGATTGGTCCCGACATCGACACCGTACAACCGGGAAGCGCCATGCCCCTGGGTATCATCGTGGATGTTTACGGGCGTAAGATGCAGGAAGACTTCGAGCCCGTGCTGGAGCGGCGCATACATTACTTCACCAACTACGGGGAAGGTCTGTGGCACGTGGCCCAGCGGGACATCATGTGGGTGCGCATAAGCAAGGGTGCTTTTGAAAAAGGCTTCCGCTTAAAACACCTGGGCAATATCCTCTACGCCAAGTTCAAGTCGGAATTTGCCGCGGTGGTAGACCGGGTGCAGGTAACCATTTACACCGACGAGCAAAAGGTCCTGGAGATGCGGGAACTGGCCCGGCAGTACTACAAGAAACGGGACGACCGGCTCAAGGAGCTGCGGGATGAAACCGTGGACACCTTCTATTCCTGCACTCTCTGCCAGTCCTTTGCCCCCACCCACGTGTGCATCGTTCCTCCCGAACGGACGGGCCTGTGCGGTGCGGTGAGCTGGCTGGACGCCAAGGCTTCCTACGAAATCAACTCCCACGGGCCAAACCAGCCCATCAAGCTGGAGGGGTTGATAGATCCGGTCAAAGGACAGTGGAAGTCGGTCAACGATTTCGTATACCAGAACTCCCAGCGGAGCATTCAAGTGGTAAACTTCTATACCATTATGGAATATCCAATGACTTCCTGTGGCTGCTTTGAGTGCATACTGGCCATGGTGCCGGAGTGCAACGGCTTTATGGTGGTCAACCGGGAGCACGGTGGCATGACCCCCTCGGGGATGACCTTCTCCACCATGGCCGGCACCATTGGCGGCGGTGCCCAGATGCCCGGGTTCATGGGCATCAGTAAGTCCTACCTGGCGTCCCGCAAGTTTGTCCCGGCCGACGGCGGCCTGGCCCGGGTGGTGTGGATGCCCAAGGCCCTGAAAGACCAGCTGCGGCCGCAACTGGAAGAAGCCGCCGAAGCAGCCGGCCTGGGTAAGGACTTTGTGGATAAGATTGCCGATGAAACTGTGGGCACCAGCGGCGAAGAAATCCTGCCCTTCCTGGAGGAGAAGGGGCATCCGGCCCTGAGCCTCCCGCCGCTGCTTTGAGAAGTGAGATGCGAGAAGTTGGAAATGAGATTAAGAGGGGATTGGCCTTCGGGGCCAATCCCGTTAAGAATACCAGTTCTGTGCTTTCGGGTTTCTAACGGGGTTAAGCTCCCTTGGCAGAGCTTTAACCTTCCCGGCCGTTGCGAGTACGCCAATGGCCGGGAAATAAATCTCCTTGGCTGTTCCGGCATGGAGCTCGCCCTTCTCCATGCCGGATACCTCCCTTCGGGGCTTTTCCATCCCACTACAAATGTTGTGTGGCCCGGCGCATTAACAAAGCCGGGCTATTTTTTATGAGGCCCGGCTGTGTATTGGCCAATCTACTCCTTTTGGGTCAGGGATTTAAAGATGGTCTTTACACCGGAAGTGGCCATGCTCATAAACCCCCGGTGTCGTTTGAAGATCTCCTCCAGAGCGGTTACCACCCGGTCGATTTGTTCCCGGGTAACGCAAAGGGGGGGCTCCAGGCGGATAACATTGGGGTTGTTGAGGGTATAGGCAGTAATAATACCGTAGTTATTTAAAAGTTCCCCGGCAACCAGACTGCCCGTATATTCTTCAGCCAGCCTGGTGGCCAGCCCGAAAGTAACTTTGGAGGCCAGCCCGCCGGGTTGGTTGAATTCCAGGCCGATCATCAGGCCCCGTCCCCGTACTTCTTTCAGCAGGGGGAAGCGTTCCTGCAGTTCTTTAAGCCGGGCCAGGAAGTAGGCGCCCTTTTCCCGGGCCTGTTCCACTAAATTTTCCTCGTAAATGACCTGGATGGTGGCCAGGGCTGCGGCGCAGGCCATAGCATTGCCCCCGAAGGTAGAAGTATGTAAGAGGGCCTTTTCCATCCCGCCGTAGGCTTTTTTCCAGATTTCGTCGGTGGTGATGTAGGCCCCTACGGGCATCATTCCGCCGCCCAGGGATTTGGCCAGGCACATAATGTCCGGTTCTACATTTTCCGCCTCGCAGGCAAACATATACCCCGTACGGCCGAAGCCGGTCTGCACTTCATCGGCAATGAAGAGGGTGCCGTAACGGCTGCAAAGTTCCCGGGCCTTTCTCAGGTAGCCCGGTGGGGGCACGTTGATTCCTCCTTCGCCTTGAATTGGTTCCACTATAAAGGCCGCGGCCTGCCGGGACTGCAGGGCCTTTTCCAGGGCCTGTAAATCCCCAAAGGGTATGGCCTGGCACTGGGGTAACAGGGGAGCAAAGGGTTTTTGATATTTTTCCCGCCCGGTGACTGAAAGAGCCCCCATGGTTTTCCCGTGGAAGGAACCCTGGCAGTAGATGACGCCGCTGCGGCCCGTAGCTGCCCGGGCCAGTTTGATTGCTCCTTCCACAGCTTCCGCTCCGCTGTTGCAAAGAAAGGAACGTTGCAGCTTGCCGGGGGTTATCAGGGCAAGATTGTGGGCAAGCGCGGCGGCAAGAATCCCCAGGGAAGCCTGGAGAATGTTGGGCAATGCCTGGACCCGCTGCAGGGCGGCCAGTACTTTGGGGTGATTGTGTCCCAGGTTCAGGGCACCGTAACCACCCAAAAAATCGAGGTATTCCCGGCCCTGACTGTCCCACACCGAAATGCCCTGCGCCCGCACAAACAGTTTGTCAAAGCTTAGCAGTTCCAGCATGGTGGCCAGGCCGGCGTTGAGGTACTTTTTATGGAAATCCTTAACCTGTGTCCTGTCCAGGGAGAGGGCCTCCTGGAGATCCAAAAGTCCTGCGGGTTGGCCCGCTACAGGTTTGGTGTTTTTCGTCAATTATCTTCACCTCTCACCGGTTATATTAAATAAAAGTAAATATCCAGTAAAACCGTTATGACGAGGATGCGGTGTTGTAGGCGCGTGACAGCGCCGCATCCAACCGGGTTCACTGAATAATTAGCGGAAAATTGTTACACGTCATATACAGCCATATTATCACTGCTGGGGATTGCTGTCAAATGGCATTCCGCTTGACAGCGTCGGTGGGATCCGATAAAATTTAGTGTAAAGTGTCTATCCTTTATAGGTTTTACTCCAGTTTTCCAGCTGGGGTCAGCAGGAGGACGGGGCATGGAGAAGCTGGCCTGGATGAACCTCCTTTATGATTTTTACGGGCAGCTGTTGACCCAGCGTCAGCAAAAGTTTGTGGAACTTTACTACGCCCATGATCTTTCCCTGGGCGAAATTGCCGAACAATTTGGTGTCAGTCGCCAGGCAGTTCACGACGTGCTGAAAAGGGCGGAGCACATTCTCACCCGGTATGAGGAAAAACTGGGCCTGGTGGCCAAATTTATGGAACAGCGGCGCCGCCTGGGCGAAGCCCTGGCGCTGCTGGATGAAAATAGTTCGATGAACGAGGAAACTCTATCGCAGGTACGGGAAATCCTGCGGGGTGTAATGGGGTGAGATTATGATATTTGAAGGCCTGGCTGAAAAGTTGCAGGAAACCTTCCGCAAGTTAAAAAGTAAAGGTCGGCTTACGGAGGCCGATGTGGACGAGGCTATGAAAGAAGTGCGCCGGGCCCTTCTGGCCGCCGACGTGAATTTCCAGGTGGTAAAATCTTTCGTTGCCCGGGTTAAGGAGCGGGCGGTGGGTCAGGATGTCCTGTCCAGTTTAACACCGGCGCAGCAGGTTATTAAAATTGTGCGGGATGAGCTGGCCGGTTTGATGGGTGGGACCCAGAGCAAGCTCAACCTGGCCCCCAAGCCGCCCACCGTGGTGATGATGGTGGGGTTGCACGGGGCTGGGAAAACCACCACGGCGGCCAAACTGGCCAACCTGATGCGCAAACAGGGACGCCGCCCCATGTTGGTGGCGGGCGACGTCTACCGCCCGGCGGCCATCAAACAATTGCAGGTGCTGGGGGAGCAACTGGGTATCCCTGTATTTTCCATGGGGGACCGGCATACCCCGGTGGATATTGCCCGGGCGGCCGTAGAACACGCCGTAAAACAGGGCCGGGACCTGGTGATCATTGATACAGCCGGAAGGTTGGAAATAAATGAAGAGATGATGGCCGAGCTGGAGACCCTCAAAGCTGCCGTGCGTCCCCACGAGATTTTGCTGGTGGTGGATGCCATGACCGGCCAGGTGGCGGTTAATATAGCCGAGACTTTCAATAAACGGCTGGGACTGGACGGGGTGGTGCTTACCAAACTGGATGGTGACACCCGGGGTGGGGCGGCCCTGTCCATCAAGGCCGTTACCGGCTGTCCCATTAAATTTGTGGGGGTGGGTGAGAAGCTGGATGCCCTGGAACCCTTCCACCCCGACCGCATGGCCGACCGGATTCTGGGCATGGGGGATGTACTCACCCTCATTGAAAAGGCCCAGGCCAATTTCGACGCCGAACAGGTGGCCCGGCTGAATAAAAAGATCCGCAGTGCCGATTTTACTCTGGATGATTTCCTGGAGCAGCTCCAGGAAGTGAAGAAGCTGGGGCCCATCCAGCAGATCATCAGCATGATCCCCGGGCTGGGCAATATGAAGAAGCTAAAGGAACTGGGGGATATTGACGACAGGGAACTGGTTTATGTGGAAGCCATTATCAAATCCATGACCCCCTGGGAACGGGCCCATCCCCACGAGATCAACGGCAGCCGCCGCCGGCGCATTGCCCGGGGCAGCGGGACCACGGTGCAGAAGGTTAACAGCGTTTTAAAGCAGTTTGAACAGACGCGCAAAATGATGCGCCAGCTGGCTGAAATGGGCAAAGGAGGCAAAAAGGGGGGCAAGCTGCCCAGAAACTTATTCCTGGGTAAAGATAACCCCTTATTTTAAGATACATCCCATCAAGGAGGTGAATACCTGTGGCCGTTAAGATCAGGTTGAGAAGGATGGGGGCCAAGAAAAACCCTTTTTACCGTATTGTGGTGGCGGATTCCCGTTCCCCCCGGGACGGCCGGTTTGTGGAAGAGCTGGGGTATTATGACCCCTTGAAGGAGCCGGCTGAAATCAAGATTGACGAAGCCAGGGCACTGAAATGGCTCAAGAACGGTGCCCAGCTTACCGATACCGCCCGGGCGTTGTTCCAGAAAGCCGGGTTGCTGAATAAGCCCGCCGGGGAGAGCCAGTAGGGTTTAGGGAGGTCTAATGTATATGAAGGAAGTGGTGGAGATCCTGGCCAAGGCCCTGGTGGACCAACCGGACAAAGTTTGCGTCAATATGATTGAAAAGGATAAATCCTGCCTGATTGAACTGAAGGTAGCCCCGGAAGACATGGGCAAGGTAATTGGCAAACAGGGTCGTATTGCCAGGGCCATCCGCACCGTGGCCAAGGCTGCGGCCGCCAGGCAGCGCAAAAAAGTAACCGTGGAGATAGTATAGGGGAGGGAATCTTTACCCTCCCCTGGTAAATATTTAATAGAACCGTTATGACAAGGGTGCGGTGCTGTCGGCGCGAAGCATTGGAGTGAGCGAGGACCCAGCACTCACTGGGATACTGGCCTTTTCCAAAACCTGATGTTTCAATTAAACCTGAAACACCGGGAGCAAAGTCATAATCTGGTGAGTGCTGGGCCGCATCCAACCAGGTTCACTGAAATATCTACCTCCCCTATACATACATGCGTTTTTTTGCCCGTCGGTGAGGCGATAAACTTATGCATAAATTGACTATAATTTGTCCCGTTTTGGTTAAGGTTAAAGTTACCGAAGGATACAAACAAAAATTAAGCGCCGATATCCAGCAAGCCATCCGCCAGATCGATTTGCAGATGCAGCACCTGGAATTTCAGGCCCGGCGCGTGGTGGCCGAGCTGGAAAAGCAAAATCCCCAGGGTGTACCTGCCGCCCGGCAGCAAATTGAACAGGAGCGCGCCCGCCGGCTGGAGGCCCGGCAAAAGCTCCTGGATAAACTAAAGGAAGTAGCCCGGCTGACTCCCGGGGAAGAGGTAGTCCACGGGCAGCTTCAAAGTTTGGTGGAATTGAAAGTCGGGGACAACTGGCAGGAGGTTACCGGTATGGAAGTCATCCTGGAGGATGGTGTGGTCATGGAGATCCGGCCAACCGGAGGGAATGCCCTCGATGGTTGAATACATTAACATCGGCAAGATAGTCACCACCCAGGGTCACCGGGGGGAAGTGCGGGTCTTTCCCCTCACCGATTTTCCCGAGCGCTTTGAGCAAATGGACGAGGTGATAATTTACCACAACGGGGAAAGAAAAACCTATCACATTGAAAAAACAAGGCGCCACAAAGGGTTTATTGTCCTTAAATTCAGGGAGGTGCCGGACATGAATGCGGCCCTGGCCCTGAAAGGAGCCTTACTGCAGGTAACCACTGAACAGCTGGTTGCCCTTCCTGAAGACACGTACTACATCTTTGAGATTATCGACCTGGACGTATATACCCTGGGTGGTGAGTGGTTGGGAAAAGTTACCGATGTATTAACCACCGGTGCCAATGATGTATATGTGGTACAGGAGGAGGGCAAACGTCCCCTGCTGATACCTGCATTAAAAAGCGTGGTCCGGAATATTGATCTGGACCAGAAACGCATGGTGGTGGACCTGCCTCCAGGCCTGCGGGACTAGTGGGTGAACTGGAAATGGTGGTAGATATATTAACCCTTTTCCCGGAAATGTTTGCCGGTCCCTTTGACGCCAGCATTATTAAAAGGGCCAGGGAGAAGGGACTTGTAGAGATCAACCTGATCAATATCAGGGATTTTTCCCGGAATAAGCACCGTACCGTGGATGACACCCCTTACGGGGGTGGGGCGGGTATGGTGATGGCCGCGGAACCCCTGTTTGAGGCTATGGACTGGATCCGTGCCCGGCGGGGAGATCCTGGTAGGGTCATTTTGCTGTGTCCGGCCGGCCGCCCCTTCAACCAGGAGGTGGCGGCGGAACTGGCCCGGGAGAAACACCTGGTCCTCATCTGTGGTCATTACGAGGGTATTGACGAGCGGGTGGCGGAACACCTGGTCACGGACGAGATCTCCATTGGCGATTATGTGCTCACCGGCGGGGAGTTGCCGGCCATGGTGGTGGTAGATGCCGTATGCCGCTTAATTCCCGGGGTGCTCGGGGAAAGGGCCTCGGCACAGGAAGAGTCCTTCAGCGACGGCCTGCTGGAATATCCCCACTACACCAGGCCCAGGGAATACCGGGGCTACAGAGTACCGGAAGTGCTTTTAAGCGGTCATCACGAAAAAATCCGCCTCTGGCGACGGCGCCAGTCTTTGCTGCGCACCCTGGCCAGCCGTCCTGACCTGCTGGCCAGGGCCTCCCTGACCGGGGAGGACAGGAAAATCCTGGCCTCGGTTCTGGAAGAAATAAAAAGCCTGATCCAGTAATGCCTTGCTTTGCTGGTAATCGCTGTGCTATAATTTATTCTGTTGATTTACGGACGGTCCAGTGTTGGACTTGATCATATGACTGTCGTCTAGCAGGAAAGGGGGGCGTTAGATGAACCTGATTCAATCCCTGGAACAGGAGCAAATGAAAACGGATATTCCCGATTTTCGTCCCGGGGACACCGTAAGGGTGCATGTGAAGGTAGTGGAAGGAAACCGGGAACGGATTCAGGTATTTGAAGGGGTAGTTATCCGTCGCCGTGGCGGCGGCCTGAGCGAAACCTTTACCGTACGCCGGGTTTCCTACGGAGTGGGAGTAGAAAGGACTTTTCCCCTGCATTCTCCGAGGATTGAACGCATCGAGGTGGTACGGCGGGGCCATGTGCGCCGGGCCAGGCTTTATTACCTGCGTCAGCTGCGGGGCAAGGCCGCCCGCATTCGGGACAGAAGATAGTTTTAACCCAGGGGGACTGCCGCGACAGTCCCTTTTTGGCTTTTACGCCTGATGGGAGGGAAGCGATCAATGGAGGATGTGGAACGCGAAACGAACCTGGCCGAAACAGCCCGGCAACCGGAAGGCAAAAAATCTACTTTCGGGGAAATTCTCGAGTCGGTAGTTGTAGCTGTTCTTCTGGCTGCCGTAATCAGGCTTTTTATTTTAGCTCCCTTTTATATCCCGTCGGGTTCCATGGAGCCGACCCTGCAAATAGGAGACCGCATCATTGTCAGCAAGCTTGCCTACCGTTTTGGCGAACCCCGGCGCGGTGATATTGTGGTCTTCAAGTACCCTTTAGATCCCAGCCGGGATTTCGTAAAACGGCTCATTGGTCTGCCCGGAGAAACAGTGGCCCTGCGCAACAACCACCTTTATATTAACGGGCGCCTGGTGACCGAAGATTATTTACCCCAGGACATCCATTTTGCCGATTTCGGTCCCGTGCAGGTTCCTCCCGGCTATTATTTAATGCTGGGGGACAACCGCAATAACAGCGATGACAGCCGGGTCTGGGGTCCCCTTCCCCGGCAGAACATCGTTGGAAAGGCCATCCTGGTCTACTGGCCCCTTGAACGCATCGGGTTACTGCATTAAAAGGTGATCAAATATGTCCATTCAGTGGTACCCCGGCCATATGGCCAGGGCAAGGCGGCTGGTTCAGGAAAACCTGAAACTGGTGGATGTGGTCATTGAACTATTGGATGCCCGGATTCCGGCCAGCAGCCGCAACCCGCTCATCGGTAAAATCGTGGGCGGGAAACCCCACCTGGTGGTGCTGAATAAGGAGGATCTGGCCGACCCGCATCTTACCCGCCTCTGGCTGGACTGGTTTCGTGGCTGTGGTCTGCCGGCTCTGGTGGTAGACTCTACCCGCCGGAAAGGCGTGGCGGAAGTCCCCATGCTGGTAAGGCGCCTGGTGGAAGATAAGATAGCTTCCCTGGCTGCCCGCGGCAGGCGCCCCCCTAATCCCCGCTGTATGGTGGTAGGTATACCCAATGTGGGCAAATCTTTTTTTATTAACGCCCTGGTGGGGAGCCGCGTTACCCGCACGGGTAACCGTCCGGGTGTGACCAGGGGACAGCAGTGGGTCCGGTTGGCCCGGGGAGTGGAGCTGCTGGACACCCCCGGGGTGCTCTGGCCTAAATTTGATGATCCCCAGGTGGCCTTGAAATTGGCCGCCACCGGTGCGATTAAAGAAGAGGTTTTTGATGTAGAAGAGGTGGCCGCCTGGCTGGCGGAGTGGCTGTTGCAATCATTTCCCGCTTCTTTAAAGGAGCGTTACCGTTTGGAAGAGCTTCCGGCTCAAGGTCACCGGGTGCTGGAGTTAATTGGTGCCAAAAGGGGTTTGGTGGGACCGGGAGGTGTCGTGGACAGCTACCGGGCCGCCGTTCACTTGTTAAAGGAATTTCGGGAAGGACGCCTGGGGCGGTTTACACTGGATGTCCCGCCTGGATAATGAAAAAAAGGGAGTAAAAAATCTTTCCCCTGGGGAGGGATTTGTGTCTAAACCGCGAAAAATTTACTTAAATATATTATGTAGCTTAAGCGAAAGAAAGGCCTGACTTAGTTGGATAGTTTGGAGAGCTGGTACCGTTACGAAGAAGAGCTTTTGTACCAGGGTTATTCCCTGGTGGCCGGGGTGGATGAAGCCGGGCGGGGTCCCCTGGCCGGCCCGGTGGTGGCGGCGGCCGTGATTTTACCTGGCCGGGTGTTCCTCCCCGGGCTAAACGACTCCAAGAAGGTTTCCCCCGAGCGGAGGGAGGACCTGGCTCACCGGATTAAACAGGTGGCTCTGGATTGGGCCATCGGTATCTCTACCGTTAACGAGATAGAGCTTTTAAACATTCATTTTGCCTCCCTTTTGGCCATGCGCCGGGCAGTACAGGGTTTGTCGGTGGTGCCGCAGTTCTTGCTCGTAGATGGCCGCTTTCCTCTGAATTTATCTTTGCCCCAGCGAGCCCTGGTGGGGGGAGACGCCTCCAGTGCTTCTATTGCCGCGGCATCTATTCTGGCCAAGGTTACCAGGGACCAGCTCATGCAGGTTTGCCACCATCTCTACCCGCAATACGGCTTTGACCGCCACAAGGGCTATCCCACTTCCGCCCACCGGCAGGCTCTGGCCCGCTGGGGGCCGTGCCCTCTGCACCGGGCCAGCTTCCGTGGAGTGCGGTAGTTTTTGCAGGCGGATAAAATCCCTGCGCCGGGGAGTTACAGAATTCACAAGTCATTTTTTACCGGGCCCTGAAACAGCCCGGTTTGATGTGGAGTGAATTTACTTGTGAAAGGGGGGAGATAAGGGTGCTTTCGGAATGGACGGGGGTACTGTTATTTCTCATCGGTGGGTTGCTTGTTGGTGGCGGAGCTATAGTAACCAGTTATTTGATTCACCCGCGTCGTTACCAGGGGCAGAAGTATGAGCCCTATGAGTGCGGCGTGGACACCATCGGCCCCACCTGGGTGCAGTTCAAGACTAGCTATTTCCTCTACGCTTTGCTTTTTGTCATTTTCGACGTGGAAACAATTTACCTGTATCCATGGGCCGTCAAGTTCCAGAGCCTGGGGTTGTTTGCTTTTATTGAAATGATTATCTTCCTCTTCATTTTAATTGTGGGCCTCTGGTATGCCTGGAAGGAAGGAGCGTTAGAATGGAAGTGACCAAGGATAACCACCCGGTGGAAAAACTGACGAAGGACCCGGCAGTTGTCGGTGAGGTCAAGCGATTGGTTCATATCGCACCTTTGGAAAAGCTCCTGAATATTGCCCGGGCCCATTCCCTGTGGCCGCTGGGCTTCGGCCTGGCCTGCTGTGCCATTGAGGCCCTGATGGCTACCAACGCTTCACGCTTCGATCTCTCCCGTTTCGGATACGAGGTGATGCGCGGAACCCCGCGGCAGGCCGATGTGATGGTTGTGGCGGGTACGGTGACCAAAAAGGCGGCTCCCTTTGTGGTGCGGCTCTATGAGCAGATGAGTGAGCCCAAGTGGGTCATTGCCGTGGGGAGCTGTGCCATTTCCGGAGGGCCCTTTGTAGATTCCTATTATGTTGTTCCCGGGGTGGATAAGCTTTTGCCGGTGGATGTATACGTACCCGGCTGCCCGCCCCGGCCCGAGGCCGTCATCGAAGGTTTTATGATGCTGCGGGACAAAATCAAGAATCCAAAGGTGGTGACACTGCCCCGTGGCTAGTTATGAACCGCCTGTCCAGTTGCTGGAAGCGCTGAAGGAAAAATTCCCCGCCATCGAGATCGCCGGGGAAGGGGTGCTCCTTGTTTCCACTGCCGATCTCATCCCTGTGATAACCGAATTAAAGGAAAACCCCGACTACGCTTTTGATTTTCTAACCAACCTCACGGCAGCTGATTACCCGGATCATTTTGAGGTTGTTTACAACCTGGTTTCCCTGAAACACAATTACACCCTGATGGTCAAGGTGAAGCTGGAGGACAAGGAGAATCCTGCCGCACCTTCCCTGTGCCCGCTCTGGGGTGGGGCCAAATGGCAGGAACGGGAGGTATACGATTTGATGGGGATCAACTTCACGGGTTATCCCGGCCATCCCACCCGCATCCTCCTGGACGATAGCTTCAAGGGCCACCCCTTGCGCAAGGATTTCCAATGGGAAGGTGGCAGGGAGTAGCCTTCCACGATTTTCGGGAGGTGTGTAAATGAAAACACAAACTTACGTGCTCAACATGGGTCCCCAGCATCCCAGTACCCACGGTGTTTTCCGGATCATCCTGGAGCTGGACGGCGAGGTGGTGGTGAAGGCCACTTCCGTTCCCGGCTACCTGCACCGGGGTATTGAAAAGCTGGCGGAAGCCCGGACCTACACCCAGGTAATTCCCTACACCGACCGCATGGACTACCTGGCTTCGATGCTCATGAACTGGGGTTATGTGGCGGCGGTGGAAAAGCTGATGGGTGTCGAAGTGCCCGAGAGGGCTGAATATATCCGGGTCATTGTGGGTGAGCTTTCCCGGATTGCCAGCCATTTGGTGGCCGTAGGCACCTACAGCGTGGACATCGGCGGGTTTACCGGATTTCTTTATTGCTTCCGGGACCGGGAGCGGGTGCTGGATCTTCTGGAAATGGTTTCCGGTTCCCGCATGACTTTCAGCTACTTCCGCATTGGCGGTGTAGCCGATGATTTACCCCCCGAGTTTTTCCCGCCCCTGCAAAAATTCTTAAAAGATCTGCCCTCCCTGTGCGATGAATACGACGGCCTGATCACGGGCAACGAGATCTTCCAGGCCCGTACAAAATACGTCGGGATCATCACTCCCGAGATGGGTATCAATTACAGCCTGAGCGGTCCTGTTTTAAGGGGCAGCGGTATTCCCTATGACCTGCGCAAGGTGCGCCCCTACGGCGTATACGACCGCTTTGACTTTGAAGTGCCGGTGGGGAAAAACGGGGACTGCTTTGACCGTTTTGTCTGCCGGATCAAAGAAATCCGCCAGTCGGCCCGCATTATCCAGCAGGCGGTGGAGGGCCTGCCCGAGGGTCCCATTATGGCCAAAATACCCAAAGTGATCAAACCCCCGGCCGGGGAGGCCTATGCGGAAATTGAAAGCTCCAAGGGCATCCTGGGCTGCTATGTGGTCAGCGATGGCAGTCCCAAGCCCTACCGGGTGCACTTCCGCCGGCCCTCCTTCATTAATCTGGGCTATCTGGATGAACTGCTGGTGGGCTGGAAGATTGCCGATGTCATCGCCATCCTGGGCAGTCTGGATATAGTTCTGGGTGAAGTTGATTGCTAAAAAATGGAGTTAGGGGAGAAGAGGCATGGGTGAAAATATTTTTACCGGTATTGCCGCGGGCCTGCGAACCTATCTGGCCGGTGCCGGTGTGCCTCCCTTGGCCAGTGAATTTATCGTCATGGTCGTTAAGCTACTGGCAGTTATTATATTTGTTTCCCTCAACGTCGTCTGGCTGGTGTACATGGAGCGGAAGGTCGCCGCTTATATCCAGTGCCGGATCGGACCCAACCGGGTTGGTCCCAAGGGCCTGCTCCAGACTGTAGCAGACGTGGTGAAACTTCTGGCCAAGGAAATTATTATCCCGCGGCGGGTGGATAAGGTCGTTTATCTGGCCGCTCCCGTCCTTGTGTTTGTTCCCCCGATGATGGCCTTCGCGGTCATCCCCTGGGGAGAGGGCATGGCCCCCATTGACCTGAACATCGGCGTTTTTTACGTGCTGGCCGTTGCTTCCCTTTCCACCATCATCTTCTGGATGGGCGGCTGGTCCTCCAACAACAAATACTCCCTGGTGGGCGGCATGCGGGTGGTGGCTCAGATGGTCAGTTACGAGTTGCCCCTGGTGCTTTCCCTGCTGGGAGTAATCATGCTCACCGGTACCCTGAGCATCACCGAGATTGTCAATGCCCAGCGCGGCACGTGGTTTATTTTTGCGCAGCCCCTGGCCTTCCTGATTTACTTCATTGCCGGGGTATCCGAGGTCAACCGTACCCCCTTTGACCTGGTGGAAGGCGAGTCGGAGATTATTGCCGGCCCCTACACCGAGTACAGCGGCATGGGCTATGCCATGTACATGCTGGCGGAATACGGCAGCATGATGGTCATTTCCTGCATGTGCACCATCATGTTCCTGGGCGGCTGGCTGGCTCCCTTCGGGTGGACCTTCCTGCCTTCCTGGTTCTGGTTCTTTATCAAGGTCTACGCCATGATCTTCATCTTCATGTGGATCCGCTGGACTTACCCCCGTATCCGGGTTGACCAGTTAATGGGCTTTGGATGGAAAGTGCTGGTGCCGCTTTCCCTGGCCAACATATTTGTTACCGGTGTGGGCATGTACATCTACCGGGCGATAGGGTGGTGATTGAATGTTCGGACAAGGTCTATTAAAGGGCCTGGCCATCACCTGGAAGGAACTGTTTACCAGGAAGGTTACCGTGCAATATCCAGAAGAAAAGGTTCCCCTGCCTGAACGTTATCACGGTCGCTTTGAACTGGATGTGGATAAGTGCATTGCCTGCGGCCTGTGTGCCAACGCCTGTCCCAATAAGGTAATTCAGATTACCAGGGAGAAGGTGGGCAAAAAGCAGTACCTGACCAAATATGTCATGCGTATTGAATATTGCCTGTTCTGCGGGTTGTGTGTGGAGTCATGCAATAAAGACGCTCTTAAGTTCAGCCATGTAATCAACATGAACCAGTTCTTCCGGGACAAGGTGCGCCTGGTGCTGGTGGATCGTCCTGCTCCCGAAGCTTTACCCGAGGAGGAGCCGGCGGAAGCAGCTGCCGAACATCCGGCGGGGGCCCGGGCCAAGACCGCCAGGGCAGAAGTGGCCGCCGGCAAGGCTCCTGGCGAGGAGGGTTAATTTATATGGAAGGCATTTGGATGACTGCCGCTTTCTACCTGCTGGCCGCCACCATCCTGGGATCGGCTCTCCTGGTGGTCATGCTCAGGAACATCGTGCACTCGGTGCTCTGGCTGGCGGTGTGTTTTGTGGCCATGGCCGGTCTGTTCCTGACCCTGGACGCCGATTTTCTGGCCGCGGTGCAGGTACTGGTGTATGCCGGTGCGGTGTGTATCATGGTGGTCTTTGGTATCATGCTCATCCAGCGCGGCGACATGGGGAGCACCAACCTGTTTAACAACCAGACCAAAGCTGCGGCAGGGGTGGTGGCCCTGGTGCTGGTCGTTTGCGGTTATCTTGCCGCAACCACCCCTTGGGCGAGCCCGGCTGCGGCCGTGCCGGAAAAAACCGTGGAAAGCATAGCCGAAATTATGCTGAGCAAGTACGTCATTCCCTTTGAAGTAGCTGCCATTCTCCTGCTGGTGGCCCTGGTGGGAGCCATTTTCCTGGCCAAGGAGGTAAAAGCCGATGTTCACAACGATTAGCCTCACCCACTACATGGTGCTATCGGCGCTGCTTTTTGGTATCGGTCTCTTTGGCGTGCTGGCCAAAAGGAATGCCATTGCAGTGCTCATCTGTATTGAGTTGATGCTCAATGCCGTGAACATTAACCTGGTGGCCATCAGCAAGTATATAACCCCCACCCTTTTCATGGGCCAGCTCTTTGCCATTTTCGTAATCACGGTGGCCGCTGCCGAAGTGGGGGTTGGGTTGGCCATCATCATTGCCATCTACCGCAACAGGGTATCGGTTAACCTGGATGACTTTGACTGGCTTAAGTGGTAGGAAAGGTGGGTGTCCAACGAGATGGTTGAATTTGCGATGCACCACGCCTGGCTGGTGCCCCTGCTGCCTGCTCTGGCCTTTTTAGCCATCGTCTTTTTGACCAGGCCCTGGCCCATGCTCAGCGCCCTGGTGGCCGTGGCCGGAATAGTGGGTTCCTTTATCGTTTCGGCCCTGGCAGCATACGGCGTGTTTACCAATCCGGCATTTAAGGAAGAACCCCTGGTCTACGCCGTGCGGTGGTTTTCCATGCCCGGCCTGCAGATAGACGTAGGGGTGCAGCTTGATCCCGTATCGGCCATGATGATTTTCATGGTCTCCATGGTGGCGTCCCTGATCTTTATTTACGCCATCGGTTACATGAAAGGCGATCCCGGCTTTTCGGTGTTCTTCTCCTATGTTTCCCTGTTTGCTGCCTCCATGCTCCTGCTGGCCATTTCCAGCAACCTGCTGGAAATGTTTGTGGCATGGGAGTTGGTCGGTCTGTGTTCCTACCTGTTGATCGGGTTTTACAGCCACAAGATTTCCGCCCGGGAGGCGGCAAAGAAAGCCTTTATCACCTGCCGTGTTGCCGACTTCGGTTTATTGCTCGGGCTTTTGTCGCTGCAAATTGTCTTTGGCACTTTGAACCTGGTGGAGCTTTCCGAAAAAATTGCCCACTTCGAGCAATATACCACTTTCGGCGTGTTAAGCCTCATTGCCGTGCTGGTGTTTATCGGGCCCATCGGTAAGTCGGGTCAGTTTCCCCTGCACGTGTGGTTGCCGGATGCCATGGAAGGCCCCACCCCGGTCAGCGCCCTGATCCACGCCGCTACCATGGTGGTGGCCGGTGTCTACCTGGTGGCCCGGACCATGTTCCTCTTCCACGAAGTGCCCAATGCCATGGAACTGGTGGCCATCACCGGTGGTTTCACGGCCCTGTTTGCCGCCACCATTGCCGTCACCCAGCGGGAAATCAAGCGCATTCTGGCCTACTCCACGGTCAGCCAGATTGGTTATATGATGCTGGCCCTGGGGGTGGGCAGCATGACGGCCAGCCTGTTCCACATGTGGACCCATGCCTTCTTTAAAGCCCTCATGTTCCTGGGCGCCGGCAGCGTGCTGCATGCCCTGCACCACAAGGCGGACGTGTGGGAGATGGGCGGCCTGATCAAGAAAATGCCCGTTACCGGCTGGACTTTTGTCATTGGTGGCCTGGCCATAGCCGGTATTCCCCCCTTTGCCGGGTTCTGGAGCAAGGACGAAATCCTGGCCGTGACCCTGGAGAGCGGGCATTATGTCCTCTTTGTCATGGCTGCCTTTACCGCTTTCCTGACCGCCTTTTACATGTGGCGGCTGATCTTCCTGACCTTCTTTGGCGACGAGAATCCGGAGAACCACCCGCACGAATCTCCTCCGGTAATGACCCTGCCCTTGATCGGCCTGGCTATTTTATCTACCGTTGGCGGCCTGGTGGGGACTCCCTGGGCGCCCTACTGGGGCGAGTGGATCTTCTTTGGTCATCCTCACCACGTAGAGCCCAACTACTGGGTCATGATCGGCTCCATCGTGCTGGCCGCAGCCGGCATTTACCTGGCCTACCAGCTCTACTGTGCGGATAAGACCAAAGCCAGGGCAAAGGAACTGGCCGAACGTTACAAGCACATCTACACCATCCTGTACAACAAGTACTATATTGATGAAATCTACCTCTGGTTCAACCATACCATCATTGATGGTGCGGCCAAACTGTTCTACCTGTTCGACATCTATGTGGTGGACGGCGTTATCGTCAACGGCCTGGGCGCCCTGACCTGCCTGTTTGGCGAAGGCCTGCGGGTGACCAACACCGGCCGGCTCCAGAACTACGCCCTGGTGTTTTTCCTGGGTGTGCTGGCCGTGGTCGTTCTCCTGGCCTTTACCGGTCCTTCGGCTGCCAGCCTGATTGTGGGGGGTGTGAAGTAAATGGAAGGCTTCCCCGTTTTACTAACCATCCTGCTTGCTCCCGTGGTGGCAGCGGTGATCATGGCTTTTATTCCCCGGGAGGAGCACATGCTCATTAAATGTATCGCGGCTACGGGAACCTTCATTTCCATGGCCCTGTCCCTGTACGTGTACTTTGCCTACGACCAGTCCCTGGGCGGTCTGCAGTTTGTGCAGCAGGTGCCCTGGATTAAGGATCTGGGCGTCACTTTCTTCCTGGGCGTGGACGGCATCAGCCTGCCCATGCTGTTGCTGACCAACCTGATTGGTTTTTCGGCGGTTTTTGCTTCCTGGAATGTCGACCACCGTCCGCGGGATTTCTTCATCCTGCTGTGTCTCTTGATCACCGGTGTGATGGGCACCTTTGTGGCCCAGGACCTGTTTATCTTCCTGCTCTTCTACGAAGTGGTGGTCATTCCCATCTACATCCTGGTGATCATCTGGGGTAGCACCAAGCGGGTAACCAAGGAATACGCCGGTATGAAGCTGACCATCTACCTTTTGATTGGTTCAGCCTTCCTGCTGGTAGGCGTGATCGCCCTGTTTATGAAGACTGCGGCCATTTCCGGCGTGCCCGATATGAGCTTCACGGGCCTGGCCCGGGCCGCCCAGGGGTTGAGCGATTTCGACCAGAAATGGCTCTTTGCCCTGATGCTTTTTGGCTTTGGTTCGCTTCTCTCCATGTGGCCCTTCCACTCCTGGTCGCCCGACGGTTACGCCGGCGCTCCCACGGCGGTGAGTATGATTCACGCCGGGGTGCTGAAAAAGATCGGTGGTTACGGTTTAATTCGCATCGCCCTTTATGTCCTGCCGGTGGGCGCTAAATTCTGGGCACCGGTGATTGCCGTGCTCGGTGTATGTGGCGTGGCTTATGCGGCTATGGCGGCCCTGGCCCAGAAAGACCTCAAGTATATTGTCGGTTACTCCAGCGTGAGCCACATGGGTTATGTGCTCCTGGCCGTGGCTTCCCTGAACGTCGTCGGCTTAAACGGCGCCGTGGCCAACATGTTTGCCCACGGGATCATGGCGGCACTGTTCTTCTCCACCATCGGCTTCATTTACGAAAAGACCCACACCCGCTGGATTCCCGATCTGGGCGGATTGGCCCGGCAGACACCCCGCCTGGCCGTGGCCTTCATGCTGGCGGCCATGGCTTCCCTGGGTCTGCCCGGCCTGGTGAGCTTTATACCCGAGTTTACCATCTTTGTGGCCTCCTTCAAGGTTTACGGGGGCCTGGCCGTGGTGGCCATTGCCGGGATTATCATCACCGCCCTTTATGCCCTGCGGGCCGGTGCCAACACCCTTTTTGGGCCGCCCCGTCCTGAGTATGACTCTCTGAAGGACATCCGGGGTCCCGAGCTGGTGCCCCTGGCCGTACTGGGTACCGTTCTGGTGGTGGGCGGTCTTCTCCCCTTCCTGCTCTTCGACATGGTCAATAGCGGCATCGTGCCCCTGATGGCCGAGATTAGCGGTGCGCTTCAGTTAGGGGGGAGTTTTTAGATGAATGTGGATCTCTCGTTGTTGGCGCCTGAGATTGCCATGGCCATCCTGGGCCTTGGTGTACTGATCCTGGGGTTGCTCGTTCCCAAAGGCTCCCGTCACGGCCTGGGCTGGGTTACGGCCCTGGGGTTGCTGGGAGTGCTGGGGTTGACCATCGCCGGGTGGAACAATCAGGGTTCCCTTTATGAAGGCATCTTTATCGTTGACCGGTATGCCATCTTCTTCAAGATAACCTTCCTCACGGCGGCCTTTCTGGTCACCCTGGGCTGTATGCGCTACGTTGACGAGATGGGCGATCAAAGCGAGTATTACAGCATGATGCTGTTTGCCACCCTGGGGATGATGGTGCTGGCTTCGGCCGGAGACTTCATGACCCTCTACCTGGGGTTGGAGCTCATGACCATTGCCTTTATCGTGCTGGTGTGCTTCCGCCGTACCGAAACCAGGTCGGTGGAGGCCGGGATTAAATACATCCTCCTGGCGGGAATGTCCTCGGCGGTGCTGTTGTACGGCCTGAGCCTGGTTTACGGTGTGACCGGGTCGGTGGTCATCTCCGAAGTGGGTCAGGCGGTAACCACAGAGCCCGTGCCCGCCCTGATCCTGGGCGTGGCCATGCTGGTGGCGGGCCTGGGTTTCAAGATTTCCGCCGTGCCCTTCCATATGTGGACGCCGGATGTGTACGAAGGGGCACCCACACCGGTGACCTCCTTCCTGGCCGTAGGCTCCAAGGCAGCCTCTTTTGCCATCCTGTTGCGGGTGTTTGTAGCGGCCCTGCCGGGGCTCTGGGCCCACTGGACCATGCTGGTGGCCATTCTTTCGGCTGTCACCATCATTGTGGGCAACCTGGTGGCCATTCCCCAGACCAACATCAAGCGCCTGCTGGCCTACTCCAGTATCGCCCAGGCGGGCTACATCCTGGTCGGTCTGGTCACCGCCAGTGAAGCCGGGATTAAAGGCGTAATGTTCTACGCTTTCCTGTATGTCTTTGCCACCATCGGCGCCTTTACCGTGGCCGCCTATTTCTACAATGTAACCGGCAGTGATGAAATCAAGGACTATGCGGGTTTGAGCCAGCGCTCCCCCTTGATGGCCGCGGTAATGGTCATCTCCATGCTCTCCATGGCCGGCATTCCGCCCCTGGCGGGCTTTGTGGGCAAATTCTATCTCTTCAAGACCATTGTGGACAATTACCTGTGGCTGGCCTTCATCGGCCTGATCATGAGCATGGTGTCGGTCTACTACTACCTGCGGGTGGCCCTGGTCATGTACCGGGACGAACCGGTTGATCATACGCCCATTTCTTTGAGCGGCCCGGTGGCCCTGACCCTGATCATCACCATGGTGGCCACCCTGGTGCTGGGCATTTATCCCGGACCGCTGTCGGAAGTGGTCAACACGGCGGCTCATTCCTTCTTCCTCCCTTAGGAATAGACCGCAGGTACACAACAAACCGGAAGCGGGGTTTCAACGCCCCGCTTTCTTATCGTCCCTGCAGGGCTTGAAACCGGGCGCCGGCCGCGGCCCAGTTTATGTTCTGGAAGAAGGCTTCGATATAGCTCCGGCGGTCGGTGCCGTAATCAATGTAGTACGCATGTTCATATACATCCAGGACGAGGATGGGCTGCGTGCGGACAAAAATCCCCACATTATGGGCGTCGGCCGAGTAGTTGTGCAAAAAGCCGTCGTCCTGGTCGTAGGACAGGATCACCCATCCCCGTGAGGCCAGCCCCGAAGCTTTGAAATCGTTTTCCCAAAACTCATAAGAGCCGTAACTGAAAACAATAGCCTCATAAAGGGCGCCTGTGGGCCGGCCTCCCGGTCCTCCCAGGTTGCCGAAATATAGCTCGTGCAGCTTTACGCCGTTTGTGGCGTAGCTCTCTTCCACCTTCAGTTCCCGCAGGGGGCTGTAGGTGGAGTTGGCCGACGCACGGTCTACCGTACGCAGGCGGTTACGAATTTCGTTGGTTTTGTTGACATAACCATCATAAAGTTTGTAGTGCTCCTGAATGGTCCGGGCGGAAATGCCCCTTAAGCGCAGCAACTCCGGCGGCAGCGGCTTGGCTCTGACCGGGGTGAACGCCCCCCCGCTGGGCGGGTAATCCATGTCACCCACGTGAACTATCTGCCTGTCGCCCGCCATATGCTCTTCCTGGAGGTGCCTTTTACTGGCGTAGCGCCCGGTAACCTGGCCATCCATGTGGAAATCCCCTCCCGTAAATTTCTTGTTATTATATGAATTTCTCTTTCCAGATGTTTCCTTGCAAGTATTGTTAATAGCTTTTTAACCAGCTTAGAAAGGAATAAGAGAATGTTTAGAGAAATAAACCAGCAATGTAATTGATCAGAACGGAGTGGTGAAAATGGCTGAGGATCTGGCCCTTGAAGCAAGGAACAGGGCGGGGAACTACTTCCGTGAGGGCTATAACTGTGCCGAGTCCATTTTTTTAACTTTCCGGGAACTGGTGGTCCCGGAGGTGGAGCGGGATCTCGTCCGCCTGGCCACCGGTTTTGGAGGCGGGTTGGGACACGCGGGGTGCCTCTGCGGGGCGCTGACCGCTTCCACCATGGTTCTCGGCCTGCTTTGCGGGCGTACCGATCACCGGCAGGACCGCTACCGGGCCTACGGGCTGGTCAAAGATTTCCACGACTGCTTTGAAGAAAAGTTTGGGGCTACCTGTTGCCGGGCCTTAAACCCCCATCCCTTTGATACACCGGAACACCTGCGCTACTGCCTGAAGATTACCGGAAATACGGCCAGGCTGCTCATGGAGTACCTGCAGGAGAAAAATTTAATTTAGTGCCGGCTCAAAGGGGGAAGTCCGGTGACCCTGCGGAGAAAAGCCCAGGGGCGCAAGGGAGAAGAGGAGGCGGCCCGTTACCTGGCCGGGCAGGGCTACTGCCTGCTGGAGCGTAATTTTCGCTGCCCCCATGGGGAAATGGACATCATTGCCCTGGACGGCCGTACACTGGTCTTTGTGGAGGTGCGCAGCAGGGCAACGGATAATTTCGGCCTGCCCCAGGAAAGTGTGGGCCGGCAAAAACAGGCCAGGTTGCGCCGGGTGGCCCGCTACTACCTGGCGGCGAGCGGGGGACACCGTGGGCCGGTGCGTTTCGATGTCCTGGCCATTAAATACGGGCTTAACGGCCGGGTGGAATCCCTGGAGCATATAAAAAATGCTTTTTGATTGCCGGCAGGAGGAAAATCGCGCCCGGTGTGGAAACAAAAAAATGCCAGTATACACTCTGAAAACCCGGAGTAGCCACGGAACGTGAACGTACTGAAGTTTGCTTGAGCAACGGGGCAAGATAATCGTCCAGGTAGTTGGGATAGCATTTAATGGAAAATTTAAATGCCGGATGATGGCTGCTTGAAGGGCGATTAACCTTTTTTTAATCCTTCGCCCGGTAAAGCAGCAGGACGGACCTCTGGAGAGATTCCTTCCCCTCAGGAAGGAACACCGACGGGGCAAGTTTCCCGTAAGCGGGAAATGAAACTCTCAGGTTCCAGGACAGAGGAGATGGTTATGATCGATCTCCCCTGTCCTTGTTTTTTTGGGGGAGTTGGCCATACTAATGTCAGGTTGGGTTAGGAGGTACCTGCCATGGAAAATTTGCAAAAGACCCCCCTGTATAACAAGCACATTGAGAGCGGGGGCAAGATGGTTAATTTTGGTGGCTGGGCCCTGCCGGTTCAATATAGCAGCATCATTGAGGAGCACCAGGCCGTACGGGAAAGAGCCGGCCTCTTTGACGTTTCCCATATGGGGGAAATCCGGATCAGCGGTCCCGGTGCCCTGGCCCTGGTGCAAAAGGCCGTTACAAACGATGTTTCCAGGCTTTCCCCATTCCAGGCCCTCTACACTCCCGTGTGCCTTCCCCGGGGAGGCGTAGTTGACGATATCCTGGTGTACCGCCTGGGACCGGAAGAGTTTTTGCTGGTGGTCAACGCTGCGAACAAGGATAAGGACTACGCCTGGTTTGGTGAACTGGCCGTTGAATTTCCCGGGGTGTCCGTTGAGGATATCTCCACCCAGACGGCCCAGCTCGCCCTGCAGGGCCCCCGGGCGGCGCAAATTTTGGCCGGGCTGACTCCTGCAAACCTTGCTCCCCTCCGGTATTACTGGGCCAGCCCCGATGTGGAGGTGGGCGGTGTAAAATGTATGGTCTCCCGTACCGGGTATACGGGTGAAGATGGTTTCGAACTCTATTGCCCGGCCGAAGAAGCGTCCCGGTTGTGGGATGAAATAATGTCCGCGGGGCAAAAAGAGGGTCTGGTACCCTGCGGCCTGGGTGCCCGGGACACCCTGCGGTTTGAAGCGGCCATGCCCTTATACGGCCATGAGCTAAATGAAAATATCACTCCCCTGGAGGCCGGTCTGGAGCGTTTTGTCAGCTGGGAAAAGGATTACTTTATCGGAAAGGAGGCGCTTCTACGGCAAAAGAAGGAGGGAGTCAAACGCTGCCTGGTGGGTTTTGAAATGGTAGACCGGGGGATACCCCGCCAGGGGTATGCCATCGCCCGGGACGGACAGGTTATTGGCGAAGTAACCTCCGGCACCCAGAGTCCCACCCTGGGTAAAGCTCTGGGGATGGGGTACGTGCCGGTGGAGTATGCCGCCATAAATTCGGAGCTGGAGGTGATCATCCGGGGCCGGAGTAGCCGGGCAAAAGTGGTACCAACACCTTTTTACCGGCGAAAGTAGTCAGACAAAAAGTTAAGGTACGTCAACGCAAACCTAAAAAACGGAATCATTCCAAGATTACCTTCTAAATCAATCTAAGGGGGTTTTGCTCATGTATCCTGCCGACCTGAAATATTCCAAGGATCACGAATGGATCCGCGTGGAGGGGAACCGTGGAACCGTCGGCATTACCTTTTATGCCCAGGAGTCCCTGGGGGATGTGGTCTACGTAGACCTGCCCCAGGTTGGGGATGAAGTGGCTGCCGGGGAGTCCTTCGGTACGGTGGAGTCGGTGAAATCGGTTTCCGACCTCTATGCTCCGGTAAGCGGTAAAGTGGTGGAGGTCAATCAGGAAGTCATTGATCACCCCGATTTGATCAACAAGGACCCCTATGGCGATGGCTGGTTGATCGTGGTTGAAATGTCCGACCCTGGGGAGCTGGACGACCTGATGGACGCCAAAGCCTATGAGGAAATGGTGAAAGAGAGTTGATCTACAAATGAGATACATCCCGAATACACCTGCCGACCGGCAAAAAATGCTGGCGGATATCGGGGTTGGCTCAGTGGAAGAGCTCTTTGCCGATATACCGGAACAGGTGCGCTTAAAAAGGGAGCTGGACCTGCCCGATGCCCTTTCCGAGCCAGAGCTGGTTCGTCACATGGAAAAACTGGCCGGGAAAAACGGGGATACGGGCCGCTATACCTGTTTTTTGGGCGGGGGTTACTACGACCATTATATACCCGCAGTGGTCCCCGCCCTGCTGGCCCGTTCCGAGTTTTACACCGCCTACACCCCCTACCAGGCCGAGATCAGCCAGGGTACCCTGGCCGCTATTTACGAGTTTCAGACCATGATCTGTGAACTAACTGGCATGGATGTGGCCAATGCCTCCATGTATGACGGGGCCACCGCGCTGGCCGAGGCGGCGGCGGTGGCGACGGGGGCAACCGGCCGGCACCGGGTTGTAGTGGCCCGAACGGTTCACCCGGAATACCGGCAGGTTTTAAACACCTACCTGGAGCCCCGGGGAGTGGAGCTGGTAGAGTTGCCCTTTGCCGGTGGAATAACTGTAACGGATAATCTGGACCAATATATAGACCGGCAGACGGCGGCGGTATTGGTGCAGCAACCTAACTTCTTTGGCTGCCTGGAAGATGTCCATTCCCTGGAACAGGCCGCACGCGGGGCGGGGGCCCTGTTTATTGTCAGTGCCGATCCGATATCCCTGGGCCTGCTTAAACCACCCGGGGAATATGGAGCCGACATCGTGGTGGGCGAGGGTCAATCCCTGGGCCTGCCCCTGAGCTTTGGCGGTCCCGGTTTTGGGTACTTCGCCGCCCGGGAAAAATTCCTGCGCCGCATCCCCGGCCGGGTGGTAGGGGCCACCACCGATGTCCACGGCCGCAGGGGATTTGTGCTGACTTTGCAGGCCCGGGAGCAGCATATTCGCCGGGAAAAGGCCACTTCCAACATCTGTTCCAACCAGGCCCTTTGTGCCCTGGCGGCCACCATTTACCTGTCGGCCATGGGTCCGGCGGGCTTGCGCCGGGTGGCCGGGCTTTGTGCCCAAAAGGCTGCCTACGCCAAAAAACGCCTGGCCGGTGTGAAGGGTATCACGGTAGCCTTTACTGCCCCTTCCTTTAAGGAATTCGTGCTTAAAAGTGAGTATCCCGTAACCGGGGTTCAGGAAGTGCTGTTGCGACGCGGGCTGGTGGCCGGCCCGGATCTTGGATGCTTTTACCCGGAACTCTCCAACCACCTGCTGGTGGCCGTTACCGAAAAACGCACTAAGGAAGAAATTGACCGGCTGGCGGAAGCCCTGGAGGAGGTGGCAGGATGATCAAAAACCCGTGGAATGAAAAGCTCATCTTTGAACTGGGCGCTCCCGGCCGGCAGGCCTTTTCCCTGCCCGCAAGCGATGTGCCGGAAGTGGATCTGGATTGGCCGGAAAATATGCGACGGGAAAAAGCTCCCGGCCTGCCGGAAGTGAGCGAGCCGGAACTGGTACGGCATTTCACCGCCCTTTCCCGTTTAAACCACGGGGTGGACACCGATTTCTACCCCCTCGGATCCTGTACCATGAAGTACAACCCCAAGGTAGATGAGGCGTTGGCCGCCCTGCCCGGATTTGCCGGCATCCACCCCTACCTGCCGGAAGAACTGGTTCAGGGTGCCCTGCAGTTAATTTATGAGATGGAAACCTACCTGGCGGAAATCGGCGGCATGGAGCGGGTGACCATGCAGCCTGCGGCGGGGGCCCATGGTGAGCTGGCGGGGATCTTGTTGATCCGGGCTTACCACCGCCAGCGGGGGGAAAACCGCACAAGGATTCTTGTTCCAGACTCGGCCCACGGCACCAACCCGGCTACGGCGGCCATGGCCGGTTACCAGGTGGTCAGCGTGCCTTCGGATCGCCGGGGCGGGGTGGATGTGGCGGCCCTGGAAAAACTCCTGGATGACCAGGTAGCCGGACTCATGCTTACCAATCCCAACACCCTGGGCCTGTTTGACGAGAACATTCATATCGTTGCCGATCTGGTCCACCAGGCCGGCGGACTTTTGTACTACGATGGGGCCAACGCCAACGCCATTCTCGGATACAGCCGTCCCGGAGACATGGGCTTTGATGTGGTGCACTTTAACCTGCATAAAACCTTTGCTACGCCCCACGGCGGCGGTGGGCCCGGGTCCGGACCGGTAGGGGTGAAAAAGGAACTGGTTCCTTTCCTGCCTGTACCCCTTGTGGACTACGACGGAAAGCGTTATTATTTTAACTACGACCTGCCCCATTCCATTGGCAAGATGCGCTCCTTTTACGGCAATTTCGGCGTGGTGGTCAAGGCTTACGCCTACATCCGCTCCATGGGGCCCGACGGTTTGAAGCAGGTAAGCCAGGACGCGGTGCTCAACGCCAACTATCTCATGGCCCACTTGAAAAAGTATTTCTACCTGCCCTACGACCGCCTTTGCAAGCACGAATTTGTCCTTTCGGGCAAGTGGCAAAAGGAGCGTTACGGCGTCAGGACCCTGGATATGGCCAAACGGCTCTTAGACCATGGGTTTCACCCGCCAACCATTTACTTCCCGTTGATCGTGGAAGAAGCAATGATGATCGAGCCCACGGAAACGGAAAGCAAGGAAACCCTGGACCGTTTCATTGCCTCCATGATCGAGATTGCCCGGGAGGTGGAGGAGGATCCCGAGAAGGTAAAGGGAGCCCCCTATACCACCTACCTGGGACGGCTGGACGAAGCGACTGCCGCCCGCAAGCCCGACCTGCGCTGGCGTGCCGGGAGCTGATGGTATAACGGTGTGTCGGTAAGAGGCCCGGGCGGTTTACCAGCCCGGGCTGCCTGGAAAGGAGGGCCAGATAAATGTCTAGCGGGGAAACAAAAGCCGCTGCGGCTGCGTGGCCCCGTCAATGGCGTTTGCTGGAGACGGGAGCCTCCGACGGGGCCACCAATATGGCCGTGGATGAAGCCATTTTAATTCATCACAGCCGGGGTGAGGTGCCGCCCACCTTGCGCTTTTACCGGTGGGACCCGCCCACCCTGTCCCTGGGGTACTTTCAAAACGCCGACCGGGAAGTAGACCGGGAAGCCTGCCGGCGCATGGGCATTGGCCTGGTACGCCGCCCCACCGGAGGCCGGGCCGTTCTCCACGACCGGGAAGTAACCTATAGCGTTACCATTGCCCAGGAATTCCTGCCCGGTAGTGTGCTGGAAACATACCGCCTGTTGAGCCAGGGACTGGTGGCCGGTTTGCGGTTGCTGGGGGTAGAGGTGGACTTGTTCAATCCTGATAAAACGCAGCGGGAATTGCGATCCAAACTATCGGCCGCCTGTTTCGACACCCCCTCGGGATATGAAGTAGCGGTAGCGGGCAAGAAACTGGTGGGGAGCGCCCAGGTCCGGCAGCGGGGAACCATTCTCCAGCACGGTTCTATACTGCTCAGTGTAGATGAAGAGAAACTTTTTGCCGTCCTGGCCTTTCCGTCGGAAGCGGTGCGTCAGCGGGTGAAGGCGGCTTTTGGGGTGAAGGCCACCGCACTGGACCGGGTACTGCCCCAGGCACCCGGCTACGACCAGGTTTGCCGTGCCGTGGCCCGGGGATTTGCTACGGCTCTGGGCATCGATCTAATTCCGTCAGAACTGACCGCGGGTGAGCGTCTCACGGCCCGAAAACTGGCGCTCGAGAAATATAGTTATTTGAACTGGCACGAACAAGGCAGATTAGAGGATATATCCCCATAAATTACCCGTTGATCTTTCAGTGCAAGTGCATTAATATATATACCTGCCGACGGTAATTAGAAAGTAAAAAATGGCTCTTGACTCGAGTAGCAGTAATGTGATACAATCAAAAATGCGCGTTGAGCGCGGGTAGTGGTCCTTGAAAACTAAACAGGGAGGAAGAAGGCAGGGGGGAAGGTATAGCGGAAGCGCCATTAAGAGGTGCGGAAGCGGCCTGAACCTCGTTGGAAGGCGAGCAGTAATTCCGAAGAGCATGGACGGACTTGAAGTTTAATGGAGAGTTTGATCCTGGCTCAGGACGAACGCTGGCGGCGTGCCTAACACATGCAAGTCGAGCGGGGTTAAGGTGAGAGCTTGCTTTTGCCTTAACCTAGCGGCGGACGGGTGAGTAACGCGTGGATAACCTGCCCATTAGACCGGGATAACGCCGGGAAACTGGCGCTAATAC
>NZ_RBWE01000001.1:1285994-1356668 GCF_003627965.1 Desulfofundulus salinus
TACCAGGTAGATAGGCCGGGCGTGTAAGCCGGGTAACCGGTTGAGCGGACCGGTACTAATAGGTCGAGGGCTTGACCAGAATAGAAGTCGGAGGTCGGAAGTCAGAGGTCGGATTTAAGAAGGAAATCGCTTACGCGATTTCCGGGGAAATTCGACTGAAGAGATCCGGTTTCCGGCTGAAAAGGCGAACTAAACTCCGCTGTGAAGTTTTGAGGGAATACTAAAAGAATAAGTTTTCCGGTGGCCATGCCGGAGGGGAAACACCCGTTCCCATCCCGAACACGGAAGTTAAGCCCTCCAGGGCCGATGGTACTTGGGGGTCAACCCCTGGGAGAGTAGGTCGCTGCCGGAAAATATTTTTCATACCCCCGGTCTATAACCCGGGGGTATTGTTATTTGGTGCGCTCACGAATTGAACGACTTGAGCGAGCAAAAAGCAAGACCAGCAAATATGGAAAGTGATTTTTAGGCTACTAAGTCACATATTGGATTAATTTCCCATAGTATGGTTTAGGAAAATGTTTAGTGACGGAGGTTTTTTGGTGTACCCGTTTCGTTATAAACAGTCTTTCGAGAACAACTGGTATTATGTGACCGATCCTTTGGGTTTCCAGAGCCTGCAGGAGCACGGCAGGCTGATTACTTACCTGATTCCCTTCTGGTACGGCGTGACCTGGGAGGGCGGCCTTGCCGATCAATCTGACCCCCGCTCCCTGGACCTCATTCGCCGCTTAAATCTGCCCGTTTTGGCTATCGTGCATAACTATGCCAGTCCGGAATACCGCACCCTCATTCACGCCTTGTTGACCGATGATACCCTGCGCCGGGCACTGGTCAACAGCATTTTAAACATGCTCCGGCGCACCAGGTTTGCCGGGGTGAATATTGATTTTGAATTCGTGCCCCCCGAGGACCGGCCATATCTAACCAAATTTATGACCGAACTTTATCAGGTCCTGAAGCCGGAAAGGTTTTTAACCACCATTTCCGTACCGGCCCAACTGGATGACAATCCCCGCCATCCATTTTCCGGGGCTTTTAGTTACCCGGAACTGGGCGTGGTGAGCGACCAGGTGTACCTTCTGGCCTATGATGAACACTTTGCCATGCCGGGGCCGATTGCTTCCATCGGTTTTGTGCAACGGGTTTTAACTTATGCCCTTTCGGTAATCCCCCGCATAAAAATCCGGCTGGGCATTCCCGTCTACGGTTATGATTGGACAGAAGGGGTGAACATACCGGAAACGCTATCCTACCGGCAGGCCATAGAGCGGGCCAGGGAACAAGGGGTTGCCCCCCGTTATGACGAAGAGGCCCAGGAATGGACCTACACCTACCAGGTGGACGGCGAAACCCACATCGTATGGTTTGAAGATGCCCGCAGCTTTGCCGCCAAACTGGCCCTGGTGCGGCGGGAAAACTTACGGGGAATTGGCGTGTGGCGCCTGGGTCTTGAGGACTCCCGTATCTGGGCTCTGGTTGGCACGCTTTAACTTTTGTTATCACACGGGGTTAGTCTATAAAATAATTAAATCGATTAGATAAAGGAAATGTGTAACCAGGTAAAGAAATGTAAGACCTCAAAACACCAGGAGGTCTTTTTTTATGACTGACTATCGCAAGTTGTGGTCTGATTTGGGAATGGACCTGGAAAAGCATGACCGGTTAACCAGTGCTTTACCTCTAATTTATGAAGAGGTTTACCTTCAGCAACCGGAACGCCCGCAGGCCATGGAGTACTTCGACCTGGTGGTGGCCGAAATTCATAGCCTGAGGATCGTCGAGCTGGTGGAGCACCGCCGGCGGGGAGGCAAAGTTTGCGGGGCCTTTTGCGTGTTCGTACCCGTGGAGATTATTCGTGCTGCCGGAGCCGTTGCCGTCGGCCTGTGCGGCGGGTCCCAGTTCTGGGTTCCCGACGGGGAAAGGGTTTTGCCCCGCAACCTTTGCCCGCTGATTAAAGCGTCGGTAGGTGCCCGTCTTAGCGGTACCTGTCCCTATTTCCAGTCCTGCGACCTCTTAATTGGCGAAACCACCTGCGACGGCAAAAAGAAAGCCTGGGAAGTCCTGGGTGAATATGCTCCCGTCTACGTAATGGACCTGCCCCAGATGAAACGGCCCCAGGACCTGGCTGCCTGGCGCGGGGAGATCGAGTTGTTCCTGGCCAGAATAGAAGAGTTAACCGGCTGCCGGGTGACCCCCGGGAGGCTGGCGGAAGAAATCCGCCTCCAGAACCGGCTGCGTCAAGCACTGGAACGCCTTTACCATACCCGCAAAGCCGATCCGGTGCCCATAAGTGGGAAGGATGCCCTGCTGGTTACCCAGGTTAGTTTTTACGACGATCCCCGTCGCTTCATTGATAAAACGGAAGCCCTGGTCGCGGAAGTCGAGGCACGCATTGCCTCCGGGCAGGGGGTATTTCCACCCGGAGCCCCGCGCATTCTTGTAACCGGCACTCCGATGGCCATTCCCAACTGGAAGCTGCATCACATTATTGAGACGGCCGGCGCCGCGGTGGTATGCGAAGAAACCTGCACCGGTACCCGCTTTTTCGAGCACCAGGTGGATGAAACCGGACGGACTCTGGAAGAGCAGTTGCAGGCCCTGGCCGAGCGCTATCTGAAAATTAACTGTTCTTGCTTTACTCCCAACTCAGGGCGCCTTGAAGATATTTTCCGCCTGGTTGAAGCTTACCAGGTTGACGGTGTCATCTATTATAACTTGCAATTCTGCCACGGATATGCGGTTGAATATTATACCGTGGAGAAGGCTCTCAAGGAACAGGGTATTCCGGTTATGAAAGTGGAAACCGACTATAGCGAAGAAGATACCGGCCAGCTGCGCACCCGGGTGGAAGCCTTCCTGGAAATGTTACGCTAGCCGGCCCCGAAAGGATGAAAGAATTTAATGACCGTCCTGGGAATTGACATCGGATCCCGGACCATTGCCATTGCAGTTTTAAATGAAAGGGGAGAGCTGCTGGCCGGCCATGTAGCGGACAGCGGGCCCCGCCCCCTGGAGCGTGCCCGGGAGATGGCCGGGAACCTGTCGTCATTCCGGCGTGTAGTGGCCACGGGCTACGGGCGCCACGGCGCCCGGGCGGATTTTGCCACCGATTTGATTACCGAGATCAAGGCCCACGCCCTGGGTGCCCGTCACCTTTTTCCCTTCTGCCGCACCGTGCTTGATATCGGCGGCCAGGACAGCAAGGTGATCCGGTTGGACGAACAGGGCCGGGTGGTGGACTTTATTATGAACGACCGCTGTGCCGCCGGAACGGGTAAATTTCTGGAGGTGATGGCCCAGGGGTTGGGTCTACCTCTGGAGGAAATAGTAGCCGCTGCTTGTACAAGTGATGGGGAAATAACCTTAAACAGCATGTGCACCGTTTTTGCCGAATCGGAGGTGGTATCGCTGCTGGCCGCGGGCCAGCCCGTGGGGGCCGTGGCCCGGGCCGTGCTCAACTCTATTTGCGATCGTACCATGAACCTGCTCCTCCGTTTAGGTATTGAGCCGCCGGTGGTTTTCACCGGCGGGGTGGCGGCTATCCCCGGGTTACCCGCTTATTTTGCACGGCGCATGGATCTTATGGATTTGCAGGTTCCCTCGTCTCCCCAACTGGTAGGTGCCCTGGGTGCGGCCCTGTACGGGATAAAGGTAAAGAAGGCCACGGGATAGCTCCCGTGGCTTATTTACGTGCGTTCATTTTTTCCCGGAACCAGCGGTGGATGTCATCCAGGGCCGGGGGCGCCACGTAGAACACATGGATGTTCGGGGGGAACTGGACCCCGTGATCTTCCCGGATAAAAAGCAATCCTGCTTCTCCGTCTCCCAGGGTTTCATCAATCCGGCGGGAGATATGGGCAAATCTTTTTTCGCTGGCCTCCCGGTAGAACTTGCTGATGATATCAAAAGTTTTCTGGCTCATGACTACTGAAAGGCAATTGCCCCAATCCATACTTTCGGTAAACAGTTCCATGTCCTCGGTGGCTTCCAGGCTGGCCCCCCGGTCGCACTTTTCCTTGATGATCCGGTAGCTTTTTTCGTGAAATTTCTCAATAATGCTCAGTCCAGTCTCCCCGCTTACGGTAAGGGATTCATGGTAAATTTTTTTGATTGGCCCCATTTTTTGTTCCAGGCCGTTTAATTGCTGTTCTACCTGCTGCCAGTAAGCATTGACCTTTTCGGAAAGATCTTCCGGCATCTCCCTGGGGGTATAAACTAAAGGCACCAGATAAATTTTTCTGCCCGCCTGAAAATTATCAATGGAAGGCTTTTCAATCCTGCCGAGCACTTCAGACATAACTGCAACCTCCTTGTTACCGGAACTTTGTCCCCTCTGAATATAGCATATCGCCGTGCTTTTTGCCAGCCGCCATAAACTGTCCCCTGCGGTGGAAGGGCAGCCACTAAGGTAAATCCCAAATCTCCCGCCGCTTTATAAAAACTTTCCCTTTTTCAGGAGGAACTTGTGGTTAGCTGGCGAAAAATGACAACAGGTTCTTTTTGTTGCCTAAAATCAACGGAGGATTGCTATGCTGGCTATTGTGAAAAGTACGGCCCTTTACGGACTGAACGGGCAGGTAGTGCAGGTAGAGGTTGATGTAAGCAACGGGCTGCCTTGCTTTGACCTGGTGGGGTTGCCCGATCTAGCTTGCCGGGAATCCCGGGACCGGGTGCGCGCCGCCATGAAAAATTCCGGCTTTGAATTCCCGGCACGGCGCATAACGGTAAACCTGGCCCCGGCCGACCTGCGCAAGGAAGGCCCCCTTTATGACTTGCCCATTGCCGTGGGCATTCTTGCCGCTACCGGGCAACTGGATCAGTCCGCCGTAGACCGCTATGTGTTTCTTGGTGAGCTGTCCTTGAACGGGCAGGTGCGGGGGGTGGCCGGGGTGTTGCCCAATGTTCTGGCCGCCCGGGAACAGGGTTTACGGGCGGTGGTGGTGCCCCTGGATAATGCCGCCGAAGCTGCTCTGGTCAAGGATGTACAGGTTTACCCGGTACAGAGCCTGGGACAGCTAACCCGCTTTTTGCTCGGGGAAGAGGAAATTTCACCCTATAAGGTGGATCCGGTCCTGTTGATGAACCGGGTTGACGAAAACGGGGCGGACATGGCCGATGTGCGCGGCCAGGCCACGGTACGACGGGCTCTGGAAGTGGCGGCCGCCGGGGGACACAACCTGCTGATGGTGGGAACCCCCGGTTCGGGTAAAACCATGCTGGCCAGGAGGTTGCCGGGCATATTGCCCGATCTTACCTTTGACGAAGCCCTGGAAATTACTAAAATATACAGTCTGGCCGGGTTGTTAAAGCCCGGGGAGCCCCTGGTGACCCAAAGGCCCTTTCGCTCGCCCCATCACAGTGCCTCGGCGGTGGGCCTGGTCGGAGGCGGGCGCCATCCCCGTCCCGGAGAGATCAGCCTTGCCCATCACGGCGTCCTTTTCCTCGATGAGTTGCCGGAATTTCACCGGGACGTGCTGGAGGCTTTGCGCCAGCCCCTGGAAGATGGAGTGGTAACCATCTCCAGGGTAAGCGGTGCGGTGACCTATCCCGCCAGTTTAATGCTTGTGGCTGCTGCTAATCCGTGTCCGTGCGGTTACCTTGGCGATCCGGTCCGGGAATGCACCTGCACCCCCTATCAGGTGCAGCGTTACCTGGGGCGTATTTCTGGCCCCCTGCTGGACCGCATTGACATCCATCTGGAGGTTCCCCGGGTGGATTATGAAGACCTGGCCCGCCGGGAGCCAGGCGAACCGTCGTCAGAGATCAAAAAGCGGGTGGAAAAAGCCCGGGCCATACAGCGCCGGCGCTTTGGTTCTTCCGGGATTACCTGTAACGCCCGCATGACCCCGGCCCAGGTTCGCCGTTATTGTTCCCTCACCCGGGAAGCCCGCTCGTTGTTTTCATCCGTTTTCCGACAGTTGAACCTGAGCGCCCGTTCCCATGACCGGGTGCTCAAGGTAGCCCGTACTATCGCCGATCTTGACGGGAGCGATGTCATTGACGCCGCCCACCTGGCCGAAGCGGTGCAATACCGCAGCCTGGAGGCGAGGTACTGGCCAGGATAGGGGACTGGAACAAAACGTCCCTTATTTTGTCATAAATTTTGAAGGTTCAGATGGGTCATAGGAGTCGGGATGAAATATGGTATGATTGACGTTATGACTCCCGGTATGGTAGGATTTGACCGCGAGGAGGTGCTGGCGATGGAGAAGATAACCGTAAGCCTGCCTTCACCACTTCTGGCTGTCCTTGACGGGTTGGCTCGTAAGTGGTCCACCACCAGGAGCGATGCCGTTGCGGAGCTTATCCGCCGGGTCGAGCAGGAAGAGTTAGAAGAGCAGTTGAAAGAAGGTTACCTCGCGCTGGCGGAAGCCAATAGGAAGGACGCTGGGTTTTTCCTCCATGCGCAGGCCGAGGTGGTGTTGCGGGATGGAAATTAAGCGTGGCGATGTTTTTCTGGTGGACTTTAACCCGGCGCGGGGGAGCGAGCAGGCGGGCATAAGGTCTGCTTGTTCAGAACAATGTTGGTGGTACGAAACCATTCTGCCGGAAGTGAGTCCGTTTCCTGAAAAAGGGAGCGGGCTTTTCTTTATGGTAGTACCTGCTGGACGTCCTATCTAAGCAGGCTTCAAGATGAAACCTGTTTTTGGTAACTGTTGGTCCAAGAGAGGACGGACAATAAAATAGGCATATGTTAATATTTCAAGCAGGAAAAAGTGGAAAAGTGTAGAATTTCATAGCAAAAACAACCAGGTTTCTCATTTAGGTTGTGGAAACCATATAGGAGTGCGGCTATGGAAAGTTCGTGGATTTCAATTATAATTCCCCTAGTGCAATTAAATGCTTCAATGTCACAGACCTCACTGGCTACCGTGATCGTATGGGTCTTCTGTCTAATTATATTTGGTTGTTCCTTGAGGGGTTTCGTTCCTAAGCTTCGCAAACTTAGGTTAGGGTTAAAGGAATTCGCCTCGAATGTTGAAGCACTGGTCGCTCGGCAAATTGACTTTGATACCCTCAGCCACCGTTTAAATTCCCAGGATAATCCCGTGGTGGCAAGGGCCTGGAACGATTACGATTCGACGCTCCTCAAAGTGCCGGAGGGTGAGAAAGGCATACGGGTCTACTCCACAATTTCAGCTAGATTCATCTTTAACTCAGATGACCTTTTCCTTGAAAACTCAGGCCTGCATTCCGTAGCCCCAGCTCTTCTTACCGGTTTGGGTATTTTAGGTACTTTTTTGGGGTTGAGTTTGGGACTTACCAATGTCAATCTCGCAAGCGAGGATTTAGTCACCTTAAAGCAGGGTATAAGAAGCCTGCTTGCAGGGGCACATACGGCTTTTGTCACTTCGGTATGGGGAATTGGTCTCTCTATAACCCTGACCTGGCTTAAAAAAATATATTTCAATCAAATTTCCGTATTGTTGGATAGGATATGCGATTGGCTCGATCAGTCGTTTCCCAGAAGACTAGCCGAGGCGTGGCTTTCTGAAGTATATAGGGAGGCCAGGGAACAGACCGCGGAACTGAAAAAATTCAACGATGAGCTTGCCTGGAGCATAGCCGCAGCCCTCGATGAAAAACTGGCGGCGCGGATAACGCCGGCACTTGAAAACCTGCTTGGCGCAATAGAAAAGCTCACAGAGACCGGGAGCGCGGAGGTAGCCCGGGTCATATCCCGTGAGGCCGGTGCAGAAGTAGTTAAGCTGGGAGAAATCCTCCAGCAAGCCTCTGATGTTTTAAGCAACACCTTACATGCGTCCTCTGAACTTCAGCGGAACATCGGCGAAACCGTAAGCCGACAGCTGGCGCTGACCGCTTCGCATGTTGAGGAAAGTCTCGGGAATTCCGTTGTCCGGTTTGGAGAGCTCACCCACCAGGTGGAGCGTGCGGTGGAACAAGTGCGTCAATCCATAGCCGAGCAAATCTTACAGCAAAAACAGTACTTTGAGGAATCCATGAATAGGTTACAGGAAACCACGAAAAGTTATCTGGAAGATTTTCTGGTAAAGGTTGACCATGCCGTCGGGCATGTAAGCGAACGGAGCAGCAATGTGGTTTCAGAAGTGGGCCACGAGATCGGCAGATTGTTAGAGGAACTAAGTGTTCATGTGAAGGAGTTGGGTGATGAATATACGGCCAGAAGGAACGATTTACGGGCGGCCGTGGACGAAATTACCACCCTGCTGGCCATGATTGAGAAGTTGGTTGGAGAGGCGTCCAGAGTTTTGGATGCCTACCGGGAAAGCGCCCAGCCCGTGCGGGAAGCGGGCGTGATCCTCGCGAAGTCGGTAGAGACATTTACGGAAGCGGGAACCACGTTGCGGCAGGCAACGCAGGAGTTCAGTGGACTGTGGGACGAGTACCGCAGGCACTCCGCCCAGGTAGTGTCGGAAATAAGGCAGGCGCTTCAGCATACCGAGTCCGCATGGCGCGCCTACGAAAGCCGGTTGGGACAAATACGGCAGGAACTGGAGTCTGTCTTCGGAGTTATTGAGGACGGGCTGCGTAGGTACGCTGAAACGGTCCATGAGGGAATGAGCAGGTACCTTAAAGAGCTGGATGGGGAAATGGGCAAGGCAATTGGGAGTCTGGGTGCCGCCGTGGGTGAACTGGGAGAGACGTTGGCAGATTTCCTTGAACAGCTTCATGAGCGGAGGTAAAACCGCTACGGGGGTGACCGGATTCACATGAATTCTCGCTTTGCTTTTAGTTACCGCCGTGAAGGTGAAGAGAATCCCTTTCTCATTTCCATCAGTGACCTTATGGCCGGGCTTCTTACCATTTTTATGCTGGCACTTGCTTATTACGTCCTTAGTTTCGGCCAGCAGACGGCAAAACTCACGGAAAATGAAGATAAGAGGGCGGAAATACTTGAAATTCTGAGAAAGGAATTACAAAATGCTGGTATTACTGTACGTGTAGATGAAGGAGTACTGCACCTGCCGGAAGGCATTCTCTTTGACGTGGGAGAGGCGGAAATTAAGGAAGAGGGCTGGCGGGCCATTAAGGTACTCGCGCCCGTTCTCAGCGACGTTCTGCAGCGCCCTGAGTACGCAGGTACGGTCGAAACGGTGTTTATAGAAGGACACACCGATAACGCCCCCATCAGTACGCCCCGCTATCCGTCGAACTGGGAACTCTCGACACAGCGAGCCATAAATACTTGGAATGCCATGCAGAAGGTGTGCCCGGAGCTGGGAAACTTAACAAACAAGAGCGGTCAACCTCTGTTTTCGTGCAGCGGCTATGCCGACACCAGGCCTATTGCGTCGAACGACACCGTGGAGGGCAGGAGGGCCAACCGGCGCATCGACCTGCGCCTCACAATGACGCCTCCGGGAAAACCAGAGTGAGGTAAGGTACAATGTCCGTTGGCAGAGAATTTCTTGAGAATTTTAAGCGGGTGATCATTAACGTTTTAAAACCGCCTGAAAGGTTTCCCGAGCCTCAAAAAGTTCGGGCAGCAGCGGCTAAAATTGCCGAAAAGTTCGAAGGAGAGCCCAAGAGTCCTGAAGACTTTGATCTTCAGCGGCTTGCCAGTATGGTTTGGGGTCTCTGGTTACGTGAGCATCGTACTGGACTGGAGAAGATTGACTACCCTAGATTAAGAAAAATTCCCTGGATACTTTATGGAGGCCCTCGTCCCGTCGCAGCAGACCCGGATCTAACTGCTGCTCTCCTGGATCTTTTGGCCAGGAAATCCCGGGTAGCTTTTAGCCGGTTGCCGTACGTGTATCTTCTTGGATATGCTCCTGACCTGCCTGGCACGGAAATGATAAGGCGGGCTGTTCATGATTTCCTTATTGGTTACGTCGGAAAGCGCCATCAATTTCTACTATGGAAGGAAGCCCTGATTTTTCTTTTTGTTCCTCAGGGACCTCGTAATACCGCCCATTGGCTCATGGAGCAAAGCGGCGAGCCCACTGCTGTACTGGGCTCTCTAGGTATAAGGGGACAGTTGCTTGCAGGGAGATTCGTCCGCCAGGTTGCAGCGCAAGTGTTGGGCGCCGTGTCCAAACGTTTTCCGGCCCACCTGGAGCTTTTGTTGAAGCTTTTGGTTGACGACGGAGGCCGGGTTCGTTTCCCCGACGTACTTTGCGAGGCAGCCTCTTTATTGATACCTGAAGCAGATAATCTCGATTCCGAGGACGTAAGGAAACAGCTAAAGCAGTTTTTCCTTAAACATTTGGGGGACCCCCGTTGGCCGGAAGGGCGAGTGAAGTGGAGTAGGGTTTCGGAGAAGGCCCGCCGCATAATGACGAAATGGCTTGCAGAGGAAGACATCCTTTTCTTTTTCGACATGCTCAGCCGGGTTGTGGACCAGACTACCTGGGAGTACAGGCGGGCCTTCTGGTCGTTTTACTTACCATATATTGATGCCACCTGGGTAGTGCTTTCTGCAGACGTCAGGGCACAGATAGGGGAACCGGCCGAGCAACGCATTCGCTCGGGTGCCTGTGGGGAGTTCAGTGGAAGCAACCAGGGCCGCAGCATGCTGGCCATTGAAATGGGTGGCTGGGTCTTCCTGGAATGGACACACTCCGGGTCCTGTCGGGGTTGGCGTAAGCAGGATTTCCCGTTGACTTTGGGGAAGCAACGTTACCGCATAAGCGAGGTTAATAGCATCTGGCGCAGCTGTTCACATTCACATGAAGTAAGGCACTATGGGTCGGAGAACTACAGGTGGCAGAACGAATTTGCCGCGTGGCTCTCCAGTGAACTCGGGTTGCCGGACTAGTTTTTAAGGTTTAATTGGGGGAGGCTCTTTTCATTGTCCAGGGAAAGACTTTACTGGGAGGTTACCGACAACGGCTTTCTATTCAGGTTTCGGGATTTATCGAGTGACCTAACTGAATGGGGTCGGGCCGACCTGGATCCATCGGATTCCCTTGCCGTCCAGATGCTTGAGCAGTTAACTTCCGAAGGGCGGGGTCACTATGTCGACAACGGCGTACTAATTCCACACGAGATGGTGGCCGACCTGGACGAGGAGGAACGGACGATCCTCGGCCTACCAGAACCATTTCCTTTCGACGTGGAGATAAAATCTTCCGGAACGCTGGACGCGCCGGACTTCAGATATCTTCTTCTTTTTATGAATGGTAAGGACCAACCCTTTGTAAATCCAGCACGGCAGGGCGCTTACTTAAGAGTGGGTGCGGATCAGGAATATCTTTTAACGGGCGACCTTTTTCGTCTGATCGAGTCCGTAGAAAGATTCAATGCCCGGGCGGGATCTATACCCCGCGCTGCCCCGGAAAGACTGCTGCGGTTCGCAGAAATTGCCGGCCTTGCCCGGAACGTCGGCGCCACCCTCGATCATTACCTGAACAGTCAGAGCGTGGTGACTCCGGAAAGGGTTTCTGTCCGGTTGCGGAGTTTGCCTGACGGGTCACTGGAGGTGGACCCGATATTCTGCGAGGAAGTTCCGGGCAAAGATGAGGGTTCCGAAGTACGGCCCTTACTTTCCCAGGAGGCAGAAGCAGACTTTCTCAAAAAGTTTGATGCCCTTCGGAACGTCAGGGACGTTTATCCCCTGCAGGACGGCGTCAAGGTGGTTCTCGGTGAGCGCCAGAAGGAGGCGCTCCGCCGGGTAAAGGCGTGCCGACGGCTTACCGGTGCAGAAAAGGAGGCCTTCCTGCGGGCACCGCAGGAATTTTTAGATCCCGAATTGATCGACCTCGATCACCTCGATCACTTCAGTGACCGCGTCGTAGAAATCGGCGTATACAGGCCCCGCTTCTTCCCGTTCCTGAGTGCTACCGGCGAATCGTGGTTTCCGGAGGGCGGAGTAATCGTCGAAACTGCCGGAGGGTCGAAAGGGGTCTACGTCTCTCCCGAGGAGGTTCCGGCCCTTAAAGAGCGGGTTCAGGAAGCCCTCAGCAGCGGCAAAACCGAAATCCGGTGGAAGGAAGAGGTTTTGCCCGTATCAGCCGACCTCACTGAGGCCCTTAAAGAACTGGACATCGCTTACAAAACAGTAAAGGATTCTTCTGTAGAATCACTGGCGCGGGCCAGGACGGTTACCAGGAAGATACTGATAATTAAGGACAATTTCGAAGAACTGGTTTATAAATGTGAAGAGAAGCCACGTTCCGTCGAAATCGGCAGGCTTCCGAAGTACCTCAAGCCCGAAGTCCGGCTACTCGAGCACCAGTACGAAGGCATTAAATGGCTGCAGAACGCCTGGGTTTGTGGCCGTCGGGGTGCGCTTCTGGCGGACGACATGGGCCTGGGGAAGACCCTTCAGGCGCTTGTGTTTATGGCGTGGATCCGGGAACTTATGGACGAGGAATTCATTGAAAAGCGTCCCATGCTGGTGGTAGTTCCGCAGGTCTTATTGACTAACTGGGCGGAGGAGTACACCCGGTACTTGAAGCCGGAAGTTTTCGGTCCACCGTTAATTTTGCATGGAGATGTACTCCGGAGACTCCGCTATGATGGAGGAGAAAGTGAAGGTGAGGAACCGGGGACGTACATCAGGAAAAAACGGCTGAACGTTGAATATGTGAAAAAAAGGAGACTTGTTATTACTACCTACGAAACCGTGCGTGACTATCAGGTTTCGCTTGGCCAGGTTGACTGGGGCGTGATGGTACTCGACGAAGCCCAGAAGATTAAAAACCCTACCGCCCTGGTAACGATGGCCGCGAAGGCCATGAAGTATGAATTCGGAATTTGCCTGACGGGAACTCCCGTTGAAAATTCCTGGATCGACCTTTGGAGCATACTGGACTTTGCAATTCCCGGGCATCTCGAACCCCTCACCGATTTTGCCCGCAAGTACCATTATCCCCTGAAGAAGCAGGGTACGGATGTGGAAGCCCTGGGGCGCGAGTTGAAAGAAAGGGTAGCTCCGTATTTTCTGAGGAGAACGAAGGAGGAGAATTTAAAGGGGCTGCCCGAAAAAAAAGTGATGTACTACCGCGTTCCCATGCCAGATTGCCAGTTGCGGCGGTACATGGAGTGTGTTACGCAAGCTCGGCGTACTCTTCCGGACCCGCAGGGCGGCGGGAGTGGTAGACACATATTAAGGGCCATTCAGTTGCTTTACGAGATTTCGCTTCACCCCGATCTTCCCTGTTTGAACGAGGCCAGTCTTGCTTCTCAACCGGCCGGGGTGTTTATTTCGGCATCGGCTAAGCTCCTGAAGACTTTTGAAATCCTGGACGACGTGCGCCGGGTGGGTGACAAGGCGGTAATCTTTTTGCGCAGCCGAAAGCTGCAACGGCTGCTGCAGCGAGCAATATATGAGCGCTACGGGTTAAAAACGGCAATTGTCAACGGTGAAACGCTGGGTGAGGTGCGTAAACGGCTGGTTGACGAGTTTCAGGCAAAGCCCGGTTTCAACGTGATCATTATGTCTCCCGACGCGGCGGGGGTCGGACTGAACGTGGTGGCCGCCAACCACGTGATCCACCTCAGCCGTCCGTGGAACCCGGCTAAAGAGGACCAGGCGACAGACAGAGTCTACCGGATTGGACAGAAGAAAACGGTATTTGTACACATACCGCTGGCCGTTCATCCCCTATTTGAGGGGGGATCTTTTGATGAAAAGCTCGACCGCCTTCTGTCCAGAAAGCGACAACTAAGTACTACGGTCCTCCTGCCCCCTCAGGTCGAAGAGTGGGAGAAGCTATCTTTAGCTGAAGACGTCATTGCTTGTGATGCCGGGGAGCCGGAAGAAGGGTCATTCCTCACACTAAGGGATGTAGACGAAGCGGCACCCACGATTTTTGAAATGATTGTGGCCGCGCTGTTCAGGAAGATGGGTTACGTGGCGGAACCGACGCCAACGCACGACCGGGGGGCCGACGTAGTGGCGGTAGTCGGTGAAAGTGGAGGCGCTCGGGGCATGCTTATTCAGTGCAAGCATGTAAAGCGACCGGGGGAAGCGGTGGGACCCGCCGCCGTACGGGAAATAGCTGCCGCACGCGGCATCTACGAGCTCCTTCACGGCTGTACATTTAATCTCGCGGTGGTCACGAACGCGTACGGTTTCACCAGGTCGGCCGTAGAATTGGCGGACGCCAACGGCGTGACTCTGGTGGCGAGGGAAAAACTGGCCGTGTGGTTAAGAGATTATCCGGTCGAGCATGCGGAGGTTTGGTTTAGTATTCATGGGGGTGGTAATCTTGTCCCCTAACTCCGGAGAACTTCTGCTCCCGCGTGAGGTTGCGAGTATGTTCCGGGTAACCATCCGTACACTGGGCAATTGGGAAAGACGGGGCTTTCTAACGCCGGTTCGATTGCCGTCGGGTCAACGGCGTTATAGAAGAAGTGAAATTGAAGCGGTTACTGAAGAAGGGAAGCACGTGTCGAAACCTGAGCGGGGTGGAGGAAGTTGATTAAGGTCCGAAATAACGTAGCTTACCGCTTCGGCCGTGATTTTGCTTACTCATCGCCATGTTCCTTACTGGTTGTAGGGGAAAAACTACCACATTAAGTACTAGTCTTGCGGTGCAAGATAAGGGTACCCAAGGACAAATAACGGGTTTAATCCCTGTTAGTTAAAAGAATGTCGCAAAATAGAACTAGATATCAAGAGGGGTGATCTGTCCTATTTTAGCTGCCTTTTATTGTCAGAATAAGTTTCTGACCATTTGATTGCCATAGTTTAGGGCTGAATTCCCATTCATGCCTCTTAGAAGTTATTTCTTACCAGCTCGGAATCTGAATTTTGCAGGTCACACATATTAAATTAATAAAGGATTAAAGTCAACATCTTTAATGCCATACTCCTTCATTTTGCGGTAGAGGGTGCTGCGGGAAATTCCCAGGTGCCTGGCGGCTTCCGTTTTGCTTCTGAATCTTGCCAGACAGCTGCGGATCGCCTGTTCTTCGGCGCTTTTGATTAAGGCTGCTTCTTTTTTAGCCGGAGAGGTCTTCCTGGAAGTGACAGATTCGATCAGGCCCGGTGGAAGCAGGTCGGTGGTTATTACCGGTCCGGTAGCCAGGTTCACCGCCCGTTCCACCACATTTTGCAGTTCGCGGATATTGCCGGGCCAGTGGTAATTGAGGAACAGGTCCAGGACTTCGGGAGCAAAACCTTCCACGTCTTTGCCCAGGCGCCCGCTGATCCGCTTCAGAAAATGGGTGGCCAGTTCCCGGATGTCTGCTTTCCGTTCCCTTAACGGGGGCAACTGGATAACTATTACACTCAGGCGATAAAAGAGATCCCGGCGGAAGTTGCCTTTTTCAACTTCAAGCGCCAGGTCCTTGTTGGTGGCGGCGATGATGCGGACATTAACGGGAATGTATTCCCGCCCCCCTACACGCATCACCTGGCGTTCTTCCAGTACCCGCAACAGGGCAGCCTGCAGGTCGACGGGCATCTCTCCGATTTCGTCCAGGAAGATCGTCCCCTGGTCGGCCAGTTCGAATTTGCCGGGGTTACCGCCTTTCTTAGCCCCGGTGAAAGCGCCTTCATCGTAGCCGAATAGCTCGCTGGCAATCAAATCTCGCGGGATGGCGCCGCAGTTGATGGCCACAAAGGGCTGTTCCGCCCGCACGCTGGCGTTATGGATGGCCTGAGCGAAGAGATCTTTCCCTGTCCCGCTCTCCCCCAACAACAGGACATTGCAGTCGGAGGCGGCGGCAGCTCGCCCAATTCTTAAAGCTTCTTTAAAACAATCTTCTTTCCCGAACAGTTCGGAAAAATGCACTCTGGCCCGGGAACCGACCAGCCTGTTGACGAGTCGATTGACTCTTTTGATTTCCTGCAGCACCACCACCCGACCCATGTCCTGTCCATCTTGGTCGATTAGCGGGCTGCAGCTTACGGTGCATCTAACCGTTTCGTGGTTTCTGGTCAGGTTTACCACCGTATCGGTAATGATCTTTTTCGAACGGACCAGGTTGATGAAATAGTAATTGCTTTCTTCGTCACCCAGGACCTGGGCCAGGTTCTGGCCGATGACCTTTTCCCTATCCAGATGCAGCAATCTGGCAGCCGACCGGTTCAGGTGAGTAATATAACCCAAGTTATCAGTGGTCACAATCCCGTCGCGAATAGATTCCATTATGTAGGTCTTGTACTGGTTGGCTAGAAGGTTTTCCCGCAGGGCTTTTTTCAGGGCCATCTGATTTTCGATGGCGCTCACGCCGGCCACCACCATACCCAGGGTATGGTGGTGTACTTTTTCAAAGGGTCCGGTGATGTCCAGGACTCCAATGATCTTGCCCTCTGCGTTCCGGATAGGTGCCGCCGAGCAGGTGGAGTTATAGGCGCAAATGCAAAAATGCTCGTAGCCGTAAACCTGTACCGGCTTACCTTCCACTAGGCTCAGGCCAATTGCGTTGGTCCCCATCACGTCTTCAGACCACCTGGCTCCCTCAACAAAATTGGCCTTCCTGGTAAATTCAATGCCTTCCTCATCTCCCACCACCACCAGCAGGGTACCCTCCCGATCGGCCAGAGCCACCACAAAGCCGCTTCCCTTCACAACTTCAAAGAGGTTTTTGATAATGGGCAGGGCTACCTCCACCAGTTCCCTGTTCTCTTCAATTTTCAGGGCCAGCTTCTCCGGGGGCAGTACCTGCCGGTTCATTTTTAAAAAAGGGCTGACCCCGTATTCCATGCTTCTGGCCCAGGAAGCCCGGATCTTTTCACGCACCTTCCACTCCTGATCATGAGATAATCTCATCTGTTTCCACAGGGATAACATATGTTCTGAAGATTTGGTCATTTTAGAATTCACACTCCTTACCTAGCGCTTGGGGCGCTAAGAAATGCCCTGGATTTTTAAAGACTTTGTTCTGTTTTATTTTAACACACGGATGACTTTGTTTCAGCAGCCGGCAGATAATTCTTTTTATGCCTGCACATCATGAGACAGGTTGAAACAACCTGTGCCAGAGTGTCTTATTATGGGACATGTGGCTTTTAACAATAGATATGCTTGCCTAAAAGTTAAACGTTCGATCCCCGTTTTTCTTAAAGATTTATCGATTTTAAAGATTTAAAAAATTTGTCCCTTAAGGAACGATTATTGCGTGTTTAAATTATCAGCGCCTAAGGGCAAAGGGGGTGAGATACAGAGAATGGTCTTCGAGCAGATTCAGGTGGGCGACCGGGCCAGTTTCAGCAAGACCGTCACCGAAAGCGATATTACACTTTTTGCAGGAATAACCGGGGATTTAAATCCGTTGCATGTGGACGCGGAATTTGCGCGGCAGACTGTTTTCGGGGGGCGAATTGCTCACGGGATGTTGACCGGCGGTTTAATCTCGGCAGTTCTGGGTACCAGACTGCCGGGACCCGGAACAATTTACCTGTCTCAATCGTTGCAGTTCCTTCGCCCGGTATATCCTGGCGATACCATAACAGCCGAAGTGGAAGTCATTGAGAAAGTTCCCCGCAAAAACAGATTGCGTTTGCGCACCACCTGTCATAACCAGAAAGGGGAGCAAGTACTGGACGGCGAGGCCGTGGTCATGCTGAAAGAAGAGGTGGACTGATGAGTTATACAGTGGTGAAATACCAGAAAGAAGAGGGCGTGGCGCTGGTAACGTTGAACCGCCCGGAGAGTCTGAATGCCCTTAACAGCGCTGTGTTCATGGAACTGGGAGCGGTTTTTGACGAGATAGCACAGGATCCGGAAGTGCATGCGGTTGTGCTCACCGGCAGTGGTGACAGGGCTTTTGCGGCTGGTGCTGACGTAAGCGAGTTGAAAAATCTTTCCCCCTTGGAGGCCAGGGAGTTTGCCCTGATGGCTTACCGCACCCAGGAGAAAATATGTAACCTGTCCAAGCCAACCATAGCTGCCCTCAATGGCTATACCCTGGGCGGGGGTTGTGAGCTGGCCATGTGCTGTGACCTGCGGATTGCCGCTGAAACGGCCAGACTTGGTCAACCGGAAATTAATCTGGGGATTATACCGGGTGGCGGCGGTACCCAGAGGTTGGCCCGCTTGGTGGGATTGAGCCGGGCAAAGGAACTGATCTTTACCGGCAAGATTATCACGGCGCAGCAGGCGCTTGAGTGGGGGTTGGTCAACCAGGTGGTGCCCGCCGGTCAGTTACTGGAAGAGGCTTTCAAACTGGCCCGGGATCTGGCCGGCAAATCCGCTCCAGCCCTGGCCTTGGTCAAGTCAGCTCTTGACAGGGGTATAAATATGGATCTTAGCAGCGCCTTGCATTACGAGATAGATTGTTTTGCCTGCTGCTTTGCTACCGAAGACCACCGGGAAGGAATTGCTGCGTTCCTGGAAAAGCGCAGGCCAGCTTACAAAGGAAGGTAGCTTTCGAACAATCAGCAAGTAAATTTATCTGTCAAAGTGAAAGAGTAAAACCAGCAGGAAGGAGTTTATCAACCCATGGATATTAAAACGGATATTAAAAAAGTTTCGGTAATCGGCGCCGGAACTATGGGCTCCGGCATCGCCCAGGTTTGTGCTGCCGCAGGTTACCAGGTGAGTCTGTACGACAGCTCTCCCCAATCCCTGGAAAAAGCTTTGGCCACCATTAAAAAAAGCCTTTCCAGGTTTGTGGAAAAAAATAAGATTTCCAGCGACGAGATGGCAAGCACACTGGCCAGAATCCAGATTGCAGACAGCCTGGCAGGCGCTGCCGCCGGGGCGGATCTAGTAATTGAGGCTGTATTCGAAGATCTGGCGGTGAAAAAAGAAATCTTTGCCCAGCTCGATACGGTTGCGCCGGAACATGCCCTGCTGGCCTCCAATACTTCTTCCCTGCCCATAACAGCCATTGCCGCCGCCACAAAGAGGCCGGAAAAGGTCATCGGCCTGCATTTTATGAACCCCGTACCGTTGATGAAAGGGGTGGAGGTCATCCGTGCCCGGCTCAGTTCGGATGAAGCGGTGGCAACCGGAATCGAATTTGTGAAAAGCCTTGGAAAAATTCCCGCCGAAGCGGTGGATTATGCCGGTTTTATTGTAAGCCGGGTGCTGGACGTCATGCTCAACGAGGCAGTGTTCTGCGTCATGGACGGCAACAAGCCTGAGGAAATTGACCGAGCTATGAAAGTATGCGCGAACTTCCCAATGGGTCCCCTCGAATTGATTGACTTGGCCGGGGCAGACATTTTGTTACATGTTATGGAATGCCTGCAGAAAGAATTCGGTGACAAGTACCGCCCGGCTCCCCTGCTGGCTCAGATGGTCAGGGCTGGGCATTTAGGCCGTAAAACTGGGCGGGGATTTTATGAATACAAGTAATGAACGAAAGGTTGGTTGAAATGATGAAGGTCCAGGAGTTGTTCAATCTTGAAGGAAAGGTGGCTGTAGTTACCGGCGGTTCCAGCGGACTGGGGGAGCAGGCGTCCGTCGCACTGGCGGAGGCCGGAGCCTCTGTGGGGGTGGTTGCCCGGAAAGTGGAAAGGTGCGAGAGTACGGCGGAACGTCTCCGCTCCGTTGGAGTCAAAGCAATCGCGGTAAAGTGCGACGTAAGTAAGCCGGCCGATATCGACGCCATGGTGGAATCCGTGCTAAAAGAATTCGGCCGCATAGACATTCTGGTTAACAGTGCCGGCGTTACCTGGGGTGCTCCAGCCGAAGACTATCCCCTGGAGAGATGGCAGCAGATTCTTAATGTTAATGTTACCGGCACGTTTCTCTGTTGCCAGAAAGTCAGCAGAGTAATGATTGGGCAGCGGTACGGCAAGATCATCAACCTGGCCTCCATCGCGTCTTTCAGGGGGGCCGAACCGGAGGTCATGGACGCCGTAGGATATCAGACCAGTAAGGGTGCAGTGGCGATCATGACCCGCGACTTGGCTGCCAAATGGGCCCGGTACGGTATTAACGTTAACGCCATAGCTCCCGGCTGGTTTCGCACCCATATGACCAGGTCATTTCTGGAAATAAAAGGAGAAATGGTGTTAAAGCATATCCCTCTCCGGCGGTTTGGCGGAGAGGAAGATTTAAAAGGGGCTGTAGTGTTCTTAGCTTCAGAGGCGTCCAGATACGTCACGGGACATGTTTTATGTGTAGACGGTGGGTATCTCTGTATATAAGGGGAGAGGAGTGAAATATTTTGAGCGATAATTTGAACGATATTGTTGTGGTTAGTGCCGTGAGGACTCCCTTCGGCCGATTTGGAGGTTCTTTAAAGGATATAGACTGTTATGACTTGGGCGCCGTGGTAATGAAGGAAGTCCTGGCCCGCGTGGATCTCGACGCTGCCTTGGTGGATGAAGTTTTTTGGGGTGTGGGGGATACAACCTGCTGCAAAGATCCTTATACGCCGGTAGTTGCCCGTCAGTCCTTGCTTAAGGCGGGCCTACCGCCGGAAACGCCGTCCTGCTCCCTGGACAAGGCTTGCGTCTCTGCTATGTCTGCGGCAAACTACGGCTGCCGGACCATTCGGGCAGGTGAAGGTGAAATCATTATGGCTGGAGGGGTTACCAGCTTCAGCACCGTACCCTTCTTGTTACGCGGGCAGCGTTTTCAGGGTAAGAAATTGGGCCACCTTACTCTGGAGGACCCGCTATTTGAACTGGGATATAAGGATTACGCTCCGGTGGCTAAAGATGCCGGGGAGGTAGCTCTTAAACACGGTATCGGGCGGGAAGAGCAGGATGCCTGGGCTGTCAGAAGTCACCAGCGTTATGGTGAGGCGCATGCGGCGGGAAAATTTCGGGAAGAGATGATGCCGCTGGAACTGCCGCAGAAAGATGGGTCGACCAAAGTCTTGGATATAGACGAACAGTACCGCCCCGGCACAACGATGGAGCAACTAGCTAGGCTCAAGCCCATTTACGGCAGCCCAACTTGTACGGCCGGCAACTCGCCGGGGCTCAACGATGGCGCAGCGGCTCTGCTTCTCACCACCCGCAAAAAAGCGAAGGAACTGGGTCTGGAACCTCTGGCCACCATCTTGAACATGGTAAGCATTGCCACAAAACCTTCACTGTTGGCCGAAGGCCCGGCGGTTGCCATCAGTAAGTCGCTGACCAGATCCGGCTTAAGTATAGATGATGTTAATTTAATAGAAATAAACGAGGCTTTTGCCGCGGTGACCCTGGTGAGTACCAAAATGCTGGCTGGCGGTGATACGGCAAAATACAAAGCCTTACAAGAAAAAGTTAATGTTAATGGTGGTGCTATTGCCATTGGTCACGCCAATACCGCCAGCGGGGCGCGGATAATGATGACGTTGATTTATGAATTAAGGCGCCGCGGTGGGGGGATCGGAGTAGCGGCTATTTGTGGGGGCCTAGCCCAGGCGGACGCAGTATTGATTAAGGTTGGTTAAAATGGTAACTGAGGAGGGTATAGAACTTTGGTAAGTTTTCAATTAACCGATGAACAAACAGCTATTAGGGACCTAGCGCGCAAATTTACCCAGAAAGAGATTGTGCCGGTGGCTGCAGAATATGACGAAAAGGCGGAGATGCCGTGGCCGGTTATTCAAAAGGCTTTTGAAATTGGTCTCTGGAACCTGAACATCCCTGAAAAATACGGGGGGCAGGGACTGGACGCGCTTACCCAGGTTCTAATTTACGAAGAGCTGGCCTACGGGTGCCTAGGCATTTTTGGCGCTTTTGGCGGTAACGCTCTAGCGGTCACACCTCTTTTAATTGCCGGTACCGAGGAACAGAAAGAAAAATTTCTGACTCCATTCTGCGCCAAGCCTTCGCTGGCCGCCTTTGCCCTAACCGAGCCCAACGCCGGTTCCGATGTATCCAATCTGGCCACCACGGCTACTCGCAAAGGCGACGAGTACATTTTGAACGGGACTAAGTGCTTCATTACCCACGGGGGGATAGCGGATCTTTACACCATCTTTGCGAGTACGGATAAAACCAAAGGCACCAAGGGTATCAGCGCTTTTCTGGTTCCAGGTAACACGCCGGGGTTGTATATGGGTAAAAAGGAAGATAAAATGGGCGACCGCGCTTCACATATTGGGGAGGTGATTATCGAGGAAGTACGGGTACCGGCTTCAAACCTCCTGGGGCGGGAAGGGGAAGGCTTTAAAATCGCCATGCGCACCTTGGATATTACCCGACCTAGTATCGGTGCCGCCGCCTTGGGTGTAGCCAGGCGGGCATTTGAAGAAGCTCTGAAATATTCAAAAGAGCGGGTTCAATTTGGCAAGCCCATCAGTGCTAACCAAGCCATCCAGTTCATGCTGGCCGATATGGCTACAGGCATCGAATGCGCCCGAGCCTTGGTGTGGAAGGCGGCTTGGCATATCGATCAGGGTAAACCTAATACCATGCTTTCGGCCATGTCTAAGTGTTACGCAAGTGATATGGCCATGAAGGTGACCGTGGACGCTTTGCAGATATTTGGCGGGTACGGTTATATGAAGGATTACCCGATGGAAAAGCTCATGCGTGATGTTAAAATAACGCAGATTTATGAAGGTACGAACCAGATTCAAAGGATGGTTATTGCCAGCCAGTTGCTCAGGTAGGCAGTGGAAAATTTACCGGTCGGGTGGGAAACGATGTTCCTATTCCTGCTTAACTGCTCGAAATTGGAAGTTGTAAGCTTAAGTTTATATTATTTGTATTATTAGAAATTTTAAAAATAAAGCTAAATGTATAACCTGCAAAGCTTCCAGCTTTTAAACTGGCAGCTCAATAGAACGGTGGATTTGCTACTAAAGCAACACTTGGCTTTGGACAAACTGACCCGGCAAGGAATTGATAAAGTTTTTGTTTGCACCTTGGTAAAACTGAAGGACACAGGATAGGGCCTTAGGTTTCGCAAGTCCTGGTTAGGTAACCTTCAGTGCTTATTCCATTAAATGGTGCGACCCGGAGGGGGTAATATATCCCTTTGGGTGCTGGTTATAGTGTCCATTAACTGGACTTTGACAGCGATCCCTGAAACCCTTGTCATTACTCGACTTTTCGCGTGGTACAATTTAAGGGGTCCAGGAATTGGAAGTGACCTCATTCCTACAGCCTCAAGGCTTTCAAATTTTTAGGTGTCAAAGTCAAGATTAAGATTGGTTTTGTTAACTATGACGGATTGTAAAACAAAATTGCCATCATGATGCAAGAAACCAGATACTGCCATCAAGAGCTGTTAATTTTGCAGGTCATACTTAGAAGAAAATTTAAAAGACAATTATGAGTTTAGGGAGGTTTGCCCGATGATTATACCCCTTACCCCTCTGGATTTTAGACGCAGAGCACTTAAGCTTTACCCTGAAAAGACTGCCGTGGTTTGTGGCGACAAAAAGTTTACCTACCGCGAATTTGGAATTCGTACCAACAAACTAGCTAACGGATTGTTGGACATGGGAGTAAAACGGGGAGATCGGGTTGCCTTTATTAGCTACAACTGCCACCGCCTGTTGGAAGCTTACTACGGTGTGTTACAGGCTGGAGCCGTTTTGTTGCCCATAAACATCAGATTTTCCCCCAGAGAGATAGCTTACATACTTAATGATTCGGAAGCAACGGCGCTGTTTTTTAACCCTGATTTCATTGATTTAATAAAACCGATCATGATTAATCTTAAAACGGTCAAAAATTTCGTGATGCTCTGCGACGAAAATGAATCTTATGACTTTGATGCTGACAATTATGAAAAGATGCTGGCCCGTTCATCACCTAATGATCCACCTGAACTGGAAATAGATGAAAATGAAATGGCCGAGCTTTTTTATACCAGCGGTACGACAGGAGCTAACCCAAAAGGTGTGATGCTTACTCACCGCTCGCTGTACCTCCACGGACTCGGTGTGATTATCACCCACAACCTCAACGACTCGGATGCCATGCTTCACACGATACCTCTTTTTCACGTAAACGGCTGGGGCACCCCCCAAGCGCTGACCTGTATGGGCGGTACCCACGTAATGTTGAAAAAATTCGACCCTGAAACCATCTGCCGGCTAATTGAGCAAGAGAAAATTACCAAGATATTCCTAGTTCATACTATGGCTAATATGTTAATGAAATACCCCGGGCTCAATAATCATGACTTTAGCAGCTTGAAAAGAATTGTGCTGGGCGGCGCGCCCGCTCCCTGGCAGATGATCAAAGAAATTGAGCAACGTTTGAAGTGCGAGTGCATTGCAGGGTACGGCTTAACGGAAACGTCACCTTATCTAACGTCGGGCGCCCTTAAAAGTTATCTCATGAATGAACCGGAGGAAGCAAGATGGATCAGACAGGCCAGGACAGGATTAGAAGTAGTCGGAGTAGATCTCAGGGTGGTAAATGAACAGGGTGAAGATGTACAACGAAATGATCGGGAAGTTGGAGAGATTATTGTAAGAAGTAACTACGTTATGCAGGGATACTGGAAACTTCCTCAAGAAACAGCTAAAGTAATCAGGGACGGGTGGTTTTATACCGGTGATATGGCCACTGTTGATAAAGAGGGCTATGTCAAGATTGTGGATCGGAAGAAGGATATCATCATCAGCGGCGGCGAGAATATCGCCAGCATCGAAATAGAACGGGTGTTATACGAACATCCGGCAATATACGAATGTGCCGTTATCGGTGTGCCGGATGAGAAGTGGGGTGAAGTTCCCAAGGCTATCGTAGTTTTAAAAGAAGGCTACACGGCTGAAGAAGAAGAGCTGTTGAAGCATTGTCGGGAGCGCTTGGCCAAGTTTAAAGTTCCTAAATCAATAGAGTTTACCGATAGCCTACCCAAAGGAGGCACCGGCAAAATTCTCAAGCGGGTAATACGGGAAAAGTACTGGCAGGGATATGAAAAAAGGGTGTATTGAATCCGGGGAGAACAATTCAACCGTCATCAATATCCGTAGCAAGAGTTACCGGCTACGTGAACGCAAGGCTTCACGGCTATGCGAATCCTACGATCCGGGTTTCCCTGGTCATTTCGTAAAACAATCATTGCGCTCCTTAACCGATTTTGCCAGTGGATGTTGCCAGTTGGAACTGATGGTTGGCAAGTACTTGTTTCTAGTGCATACCAGGCTATCCAGTTTATGTTGGCAGATGTGGCAATAAGTATTGAGAACGTCCGCGCGTTGCTCTGGAGGATCGCTTGGCAGATTGACCAAGGATAGTCGAATGTAGTACTCTCGGCCATGTCAAAATGTTGTGCAAGTGAAATTACTACGAAGATGGACTCCAGAGGATAAGAGGGGTGACCGGTGGATTTGTTATAAACCATTCTTACCTCTAAAGGGATGAACTCTTTGGTGACGACATAGTCAGTGAGCATTTTGAGTTTGTTTGTAGTAGTTGTCTACTGAAAATTATTTGTATAGGTTACAATAAAGAGACTCACCTCCAGTAATTATCTAAATATACCAAATAATTTGGAAATCCATCCCAAAAAATGGCAATATTCCTTAATTTTTAAGGTTGTTGGGGTTTTACGAGAAGCAAAAGAAATTATTAAACCAAAAGAAAGGAGGCAAGTAAAATATGGACACTTTCTTGGGCATTCCGTGTAAAGGTTGGCCTTCCATTGCTCTGTGGATTGCCGTCATCATTATTCCCTGGACGTATTCCCTGTATTTTTTAAAGCAGATTGATCGTTCAGGGGTAGAACGATGGGGTGCCAAAACAGCAAAAAAGGATCAATCAAGCAACAATTTATCAATTCATTAAAAAGTGAAGGAGTGAGTAAGCGTGAATGCGGTGCAGGTTACGGTTTTTATCATATATTTTATTTTATTAATTTATTTCAGCAGGCAGGGGTATAAAAAAGCAGGTACCTTAGATGATTTCACGGTGGGCGGATGGAGTATGGGGTTGGTAATCAACGTGGCCACTTTTACCGCTACCTGGGTAAGCGCGGCATCCGTGCTGGGTGTCCCTAGCATGCTGTACGGTGTAGGTTTTGCCGCTATCACTGGCTGGTTTGCGGGCTGGTTTTTTGCGAACGCCCTTATGCCAATTTTAGCTTACAAAATAAGGAGACCGGAGTTTCCCGTCAGAACTGTTCCTGAGTTTATGAGATTGCGTTACGAACCCTTTGCAGAAAGAAGCTATATCCAGATTATTGCTTCTTTAACCATGATCGCTGGTTATTTAATTTATGTCACTATCCAGATTAAAGGATTAGGTATGATAATTGCTACGCTAACAGGTATACCATATGAAGTAGGCGTTTTCGTATTTGCATTTTTTATCCTGGTAACTGTTTTTGGCGGCATGTGGTCAGTAGCTACCACCGACCTATTTAACACCGTTATAATTATGATCGGCTTGGTCATTGCTGCCATAGCTATTTTACCTCAAGTTGGCGGCTGGTCCGAAATGTTTGCTAGGGCGATGGAAATTTCAACACCAGCCGTACAAGGAGGTAAACCTACACCACCAGGAGGCCTGCTGGATCCACTAGGTACCTTTACTCTTTCAGCCATGATCGGAATATTTATCTCTAACTCTTTGGGCGCCTCGGTGGCTCCCCACTGGCCTACGCGCCTACTTGCGGCCAAAAATTTGCGAACTGCCATCCTAACTCCTTTAATTTCAACGTTTATAATTGCAATTGTCTTTCTTTGCTTAATGGTTTTGGGTATCGGGGGTCGTGTACTTGTTCCCACTATGCCTGCCGGTAAACAAACAGACTGGGTTATGCCCATGTTGATTTCCCAGTTTATGAACCCCGTAATTGCCGGTATAATGCTGGCAGCAATATTTGCGGCAGCTCTTTCCACGGCCAACGCCATGACGTTCCATAGCGCTCTAGCAATAACCTATGACATAATTCGTAATTTAAGCCGTAAAACAATCAACCCACAAACTCTAATAACCATGACCAAATTTACGTTAGTCATCTTAGGCATTGTTGCGATTATTTTGGCTCTTAACCCTCCTGCATTTATAGCTATGGCTGCCGCGTGTGTTTTCGGCCTTTTCGGTGGGACTTTCATTGCCCCCATGTACCTGGGCCTGTACTGGAAAAAAGCCAATAAATTGGGAGGTTATCTAGGTTCCATAGTTGGTGGCTTAACTTATGTCATCACTAACTACCTGATCACAATCAAAGCGATGCCTGGCACAATTCCGGCAATCGTGCTGGCAGTGGCTGCATCCACTCTTTGCATCGTCATAGCCGCTTATGTTTCTCCGCCACCACCGAGAGAAGCCTGGGAACCTTATTTTGAGCCAGAAATCAGCGAAAATACCAGACAGGTTATCTTTAAGGCCATGAAAAACATATCCAAATAGTGATGTTTCTGGACCTTCGGTACAACGTTTCTACCAGAAACGATTTAAAGTGACATTGGTGGTAGTCCGCGGTACCAGCGAAAGGATTATTGCCCATATTCAGGACCACGAGATATGTTTTGCCATTCCCTGGGTACGGCTCGAAGATGTGCTTACTGGCTTGGGAGCAACCCATAAAGCGGGTGCCATGCGCTTCCCCAATCCTTTTCTGGGTATGCGTAGCAGGCTGGTGTTTCCGAAAAGTTACCATGCTCTGGAGAAAGCTTTTGGGATAAAATGATAAAATAAAGCTATTTAAGGGCGCAAAAAAAAGCGCCCTTAAGTATATGGGTAAGCGTAAAATAAACCCCACCTTGCAATCAGGTGGGGACATAATCTGGCTTATTTATTAGCCCTGCAGACAGGGGGTAATGAATTGGACCAGGGGAGCAACTGATCCAGGGCGTTACTATCTTTAGGGTCCAGGTTGGGAAGTTTTTCAAAAAGATAACTGAGGTACTGGAAAGGATTCAACCCATTCTCCTTTGCCGTTTCTATGATGCTGTAAGTAATAGCGCTGGCCCGGGCTACCATAACTGCCTGGGGCTGATGCCTTCATGGGCGGCGCACCATTCTCTGACGCTTTGCCCACTCATCTTGTATTCGGCTATTCGGGTTTCCCATAGCGCTTCCCGTTCGGCTTTGGTCATAAGAAAAAATCCTCCTCATCGAGCTTATTTTTTGAGGAAGATTATCCCTTAAACTTGGGTATTGTGCCAAGGTGGGTTGTGTTTGACGCTTACCAAAGTTTTTACATCAACACCAATTGCGAGCAAATTCTTCTTTGGTAAAGCCGTGATACATCAGAGCTTTTCTAATCCTTTATCCGAGAGTTTTTTCCGGGAGACACTCGAAACAGCCCAAGTGAAATATTTGTACATTAAGGGCATCTGCTAATTTGCGCAAATTCGAGAGGCTGACTTTACACCTACTCGTTTCGAGATTACTAATAGCCTCCGGTGTCATATTTACTACTGCCGCCAGGTCCCTTATAGTCATATTTTTTGCGACTCTAGCCTTGCGAAGACGGGCTCCTGGAGTATCACCATCCCAAAGATGGCCGAGTAGCCATGCGGGTAATTTCGTCCGCCGTTCTATAGAAAGGTCAAGGTTATTCTCCTCACGGTTGTCCCTGCGGCTTCCTGGGCGATCCGGTCCGGGAATGCACCTGCACCCCCTATCAGGTGCAGCGTTACCTGGGGCGTATTTCGGGCCCCCTGCTGGACTGCATTGACATCCACCTGGAGGTTCCCCGGGTGGATTACGAGGACCTGGCCCGCCGGGAGCCGGGCGAACCGTCGTCAGAGATCAAAAAGCGGGTGGAGAAAGCCCGGGCCGTACAGCGCCGTCGCTTTGGTTCTTCCGGGATTACCTGCAACGCCCGCATGACCCCGGCCCAGGTTCGCCGTTATTGTTCCCTCACCCGGGAAGCCCGCTCGTTGTTTTCATCCGTTTTCCGCCAGTTGAACCTGAGCGCCCGTTCCCATGACTGGGTGCTCAAGGTGGCCCGTACTATCGCCGATTTTGACGGGGGCGATGTCATTGACGCCATCCACCTGGCCGAGGCGGTGCAGTACCGCAGCCTGGAGGCCAGGTACTGGCCGGGGTAGACGCCCTTTGCCGCCGTTTGCTTTTCCGGCCCGGACAATCTGTTAAAGACTGGCCGGAGACAGGGGCCTGATTTTAACCGGGCGGGGGAATGCCCCGGACTCCACGGGAAGAAGACGCCGGAGGAAATAATCGAGGTTGACGGTTTTAAAAGTGAAGCTGGCCTTGACCGGGCGGCAACATCACCCAAACCGGTGATTACAAACCCCGGGACGCCGCTTCCGGCCTCCGTCCCGCCGGTCGCTCGCCGTTTGCACGTACCCCTCCTGGGATCCGGCCGGGAGCCGTTCCGAAAAAAATTACCTCCGGTAAGCGCCGGCGGTGAATTCTTTAGATTTATGGCCGAAAGCTAAAATGAGAGATGAGATAACCAGGAGGAGTGGGACGGTGAAAATTCGCTGGAAGATATTAATTGGCTACATTATCGTGCTGTTGGTTTTTGCCGTTGCGGCCGGTTTCCAGGTTTACCAGATGCGCCAGGCCAGGGCGGGTTACGAACGGATTATCCAGCGGGAGGTTTTCAAAGCCGCGGAGGCGCAGAAGTTCCTCCTGCTTTTCCAAAGGCTGCCCATTTTGTTCTAGAGCTACATCTTAACTGGCAACGAAGCGGAATTTAAAAATTACAGCAACCAGAGCGCCGAAGCTGTGCTGCAGCTCAGGAAGCTGGAGGACCTTTGTGATTCGGAGGAGGAAAAAGCGCTGATCAAGGAGATCCAGCGCAAGCTGGATGATTACCGGTCAGTGGCGGGGTATTTAACAACCCTGAAAACGCAGGCGATCGACTATGAGGCGGAATTAAAAGCCCTCCCCGCCACCGGGAGCAATATGGCCAGAAGAATGGATTTAATCGGGCAACTGGAGGATCTTCAAGAAGAAATATCTTCCTATCTTGCGGAAAAGCACGGCGTGATAGATGCGGCGCTCAAGGCGGGCCAGGATTTTGTGAGTTTGCAGGAAAAATCCCTGCAGTCGGCGGTTGAAAGCAACAGCGTCCTGGTAAACAAGATAGAAATGGTGAACTACCTGGCCGTCGGCATGGCCATGCTTTTGGGCTTGCTAATCGCCTTTTGCACCGGACAGTTGATCGCCCGGCCCGTTCAGATGGTGGAGGGGGGCGTCTCCCGCATAGCCGCGGGTGATTTGTCCGTGGCCGACCTCAAAAGCAGCTCCCGGGACGAAATTGGTTCCCTGGCACGTTCGTTTAACCAGATGAAGCAAAACCTGCGGGAAATTGTCCAGAAGGTGGCCGAAGGAGCACGTTCCATTTTCCACGCCGCCAGCCAGCTGTCCGAGAGCGCCCGGCAGACCAGCGAGGGGGCCACCAGCACTGCTTCCACTATTTCCGAAATTGCCGCCGCCGTTGAAGACGGGGCCGGTAATGCCGGGCAGGTGGCGCAGGCCGCTGAAAAGGCGGCGGCTCTGGCCGAAGAGGGCCAGGCCAAAGTGGAAAGGCTGGTCACCCAGATGGAGAGCATCGAGCACTCGACCAACCAGGTGGCCAGGGCCATTGCCGAGTTGGGGGAGACCTCCCGGGAAATTTCGAAAATTGTCGAAATGATTACCGGCATTGCCGACCAGACCAACCTCCTGGCTTTGAACGCCGCCATCGAGGCGGCTCGGGCGGGCGAGCGGGGCCGGGGGTTTGCCGTGGTGGCGGAAGAAGTAAGAAAGCTGGCCGATCAGTCGGGCGACGCGGCGAAGGATATTTACCAGCTGGTGCAGCGGATTCAGGAAAGGGCCGCGGGCACTATTGCGAACATGGAGGAAAATGCCCGGCAGGTGCAGGCCGGTAATTTCATCGTCAGGGAAGTGGGGGAACTTTTTACCGGAATTACGGAAACAGTCCGGAAACTAAACAACCAGATTCAAGAGGTGGCGGCCGCCACCGAGCAAATCGCCGGCAACGTGCAAAATGTGGCCGGTACCACCCAGGAGCAAACGGCGGCCATGGAAGAGGTTTCAGCTGCGGCGGAGAGCCTGCAAAAACTTGCCGCTGAACTGGAAGAAGCGGCCGCCCGGTTTAAGATTTGAAATGGTGCCAGGCACTTAACTTATTAACTTAATTTAGGTAAGCATGTGTCCGCGGCCGGCGCTCCGGTGGATTTAACCTCGGCCGGAGCGTTATTCTTGTCGGGGCCGGGGTGAGGGATGGCCGTTACCGTTGAGATATATTTACGGGGGTTGCCAGGCGGAACTCCCATGGGATAAGATAATGCTGAAGTGATTTCAGCTTAATTTTCGAGGGAGGTGCGCGCCAGGTGATGGAATGCCATGTGGAAAAAAATAAAATTCAATGTACCTGCACTTATGAGCCCTGTTCCCGGAAAGGAAAGTGTTGTGAGTGTATTGCCTATCACCGTAAACAAAACCAGCTGCCCGGTTGTTTCTTCCCCCCGGATGTTGAAAGGACGTACGACCGTTCCATCGCCCGGTTTATTCAGTCTTACCGCGGTTAAAAACTTCTAATAAACCCATTTCATCGGGCCGTTTTTTTCTGGCCAGGGGGTCCGAGAGGTATTCATGGGTACCGCTGGCTGCTGCCGCCACTAAAAAGGCGTTTACAAGCGCCAGCCCCACCGCTTCCAGGCTTAAGGTCCCCCGGACGGCCACCACAAACAGTTGGGTTAAAAAAGCTACCGCGATGGCCAGCGGGCGGACGGCCCAGTCTCCCCACCGTTCCTTAATGGGAGTTTTCAGCAGGGCGGTAACTATGGAAACAAAAAGAACCAGCCCGCCAAAGGTGCTTAAGGTTTCCACGGTGAAGAAATCATGGGGGATTTCAGGCATTGGATTCCCTCCTTTGTGTCGCGCTTTTGCTGTATACTATGTATGCCATGTGTGATGTGTACCCGTACACACTTGAAGCGTTGCACCCGGCATGTCGTGGAAGCATCTTGCCTGAGCCATGAGGGGGTGTGACTTTTTGCTGCGCAAGCGCGTTTATATCAGCGGCAAAGTGCAGGGCGTGTACTTTCGTGTTTATACCCGGGATGCGGCCGTCAAATTTGGCGTAACCGGTTGGGTGCGTAACCTCAAAGACGGCCGGGTGGAGGCCATCTTTGAGGGCGAAGATGGGGCGGTAGAGCAAATGCTCCGCTGGTGCTGGGAAGGGTCGCCTTCTTCCCGGGTGGAAAAAGTAGAAGTGATCGATGAACCTTACCGGGGAGAATTCAATGATTTTACCATTGCTCCTACGGTCTAGCTTTTTAGAGCTCCCTTTTTACCGCGGGGGCTTATTTTTTATTTCAAGCATTTTTTCTTTTCGGTAAAAAAGGAATCCATCGTATTATCGCGAAATAACAATATAGCAACCCAATAGTAACAAAGGGGGATCAACCATGGATGAAAAAAGAAAAAGAATATTGATTATCGGAGGCGTGGCAGCGGGGCCGAAAGCGGCTGCCCGGGCCAGGCGCTGCGACCCCGGGGCGGAAATAACTATTGTTGAAGAGGGAAGTTTCCTTTCCTATGCTGGTTGCGGCATGCCCTTTTACATTGGAGGCATGGTGGAAAAGCATGAGGAGCTGATGGCTACGCCGGCAGGGGTGGTGCGGGATGTGGCCTTTTTCCGCAATGTTAAGGATATTAACGTACTCACCGGTACCAGGGCCGAAGCCATCGACCGGAAAAATAAGACCGTCCGGGTGACCAATTTAGCCACCAATGAAACGTACGACCTCCCCTACGATAAGCTGGTTCTGGCTACCGGCAGCAAACCGGTCCGGCCGCCCATTCCCGGTGTGGATCTGGCCGGTGTATACACACTGGGGAATCTGGATGAAGCCCGGGCTGTTCGCCAGGCGGTTGAGCAGGTTGCCCGCCGGGTGGTCATTATTGGGGGCGGCTTGATTGGCCTGGAACTGGCCGATGTCCTGGGAACAAAAGCCGAGATCACCATCGTGGAGATGATGGACCACGTTTTATCAACCCTTTTAGACCCGGAGCTTTCCATCCTTGTGGAAAGGGTTCTGCGCGGCAAAGGTGTGCAATTAATCCTGGGCAGCAGGGTGGAACGCATTGAAGGTGATGGGAATGGTGCTGTGGCCCGGGTCGTCACCACCGCCGGTTCCTTTGACGCGGATCTGGTGGTTGTGGCGGCGGGGGTAAGGCCGCGGGTGGAACTGGCCCGGGAAGCGGGGCTCGATCTCGGTGAAACGGGAGCCATTAAAGTAAATGAGTATCTGCAGACTTCGGATCCGGATATCTATGCCGGCGGGGACTGCGTGGAAAACACCCACCTCATTTCCGGCCGGCCGGTATACACCCCCATGGGCTCTGTGGCGAACCGTCACGGCCGGGTAATTGGCGATAACGTGGCCGGAGGCCGGGACACTTTCCCCGGAGTTTTGGGAACAGCCATTCTCAAAGTTTTTGAAATGAATATCGGCCGTACGGGCCTTTCCGAAAGCGAAGCCCGCCGCCTGGGTTACAATGTACAGTCCTTTATCTGCCCTGCGCCCGACCGGGCCCATTTTTACCCGGGGAGCAAGCCCATTATCATCAAGCTGGTGGCCGATGCTTCCACCCGCAAGCTTCTGGGTGCCCAGATCCTGGGACCGGGGGATATTGGTAAACGTCTTGATGTGGCGGTGGCGGCCCTGAGCATGGGGGCAACGGTGGATCAGCTGGCCTCTTTTGACCTGGCTTATGCGCCGCCCTTCTCCACCGCCCTGGATCCCCTTACCCATGCCGCCAACTGCCTGCGCAACAAGCTTGACGGGCGGGCCAGATCCATCAATCCCCTGGAGGTGAAGAAACGCCTTGCGGCCGGGGAGGATTTTGTGCTTCTGGATGTGCGTACCCCGGCGGAGTTTAATGAAGTGCGCCTGCCCTATCCCAATGTGGTATTCATACCCCTGGGCAAGCTGCGGGAACGGGCTAAGGAACTGCCTAAGGACCGTGAAATCATTGTTTTCTGCAAGGTAAGCCTGCGGGGCTGGGAGGCCCAGACCATTCTGGCAAGCCTGGGCTTTACAAACGTAAGCTTCTTTGAAGGAGGCATTGCCGCCTGGCCCTTTGAGCTGGATACCAGCCCGCGCCAGTCATAAGGCTTAATAACTACGGGCGCCCGGTGGTTTTCTCATCCGGGCGCCTTAATCTTTTTCCATTGCCAGGCTTGTGGGAGTTCATTTATAATCTACTTGAGGTAGGAAGTATGCAAAAAATGGTAAAAGAAAAAGTCTGGCGTGTTAAAGAAGAAAATCCGGTGTTGCAGCAAATCCTCTCCCGGGAGTTGGAAATTTCGCCGCTGCTTGCCCGTCTACTGGTCAACCGGGGAGTGTTGACGGTTGAAGATGCCCGGCTTTTTCTTAAGGGCAATTTAAATCAGGCGGGAGATCCATACCTGCTACCGGACATGCACCGGGCCGTAGCCAGAATTCTGGCGGCCATAAAGAACCGGGAGAACATCCTGGTTTACGGAGATTATGATGCGGACGGCATTACAGCCACCGCCCTTATGGTTAAGGTTTTGGAGCGATTGGGTGTCCGGGCGGATTATTACATACCCCACCGCTTAACCCAGGGCTACGGCTTGCATGAAGATGCGTTACATTGGGCCCGGCAGGCCGGGGTCGATCTCCTCATCACCGTGGACTGCGGTATCAGCGCAAAAAAGGAGGTGGAAGCAGCAAACAGGGCCAGCGGGCCGGAGATCATTATCACCGATCACCACCAGGTACCGGAGGAAATTCCACCCGCGCTGGCGGTAATTAACCCTCAAAGAAGGGATTCCCCCTATCCCTTTAAGGAACTGGCCGGAGTAGGGGTGGCCCTGAAACTGGCCCAGGCGCTTTTGCAGGCTGCCGGAGAGGGAGAAACTGCCTGGCATGATTATCTTGACCTGGCCTGCCTGGGAACGGTAGCCGACATTGTACCCCTCACTGGGGAAAACCGCCTGCTGGTCAAGCACGGTTTACCCAAACTGGCGGCCACAGCCAATCCCGGACTGCAGGCCCTGATGCAGGTAAGCGGCGTGAAGGCGGAAAAAATAGGCACCAGGGAGGTGGGTTTTGCCCTGGCTCCCCGGTTGAATGCTGCCGGCCGCATGGGTGACTCCCGGATGGCCGTGGAACTCCTGCTTTGCCTGGACCCGGTACGGGCCGGGGAACTGGCGGCACAACTGGACCGGGAGAACCGGGAGCGCCAGCAGGTGGAGTCCCGGGTTCTGGCGGAGGCCCTGGGTATGCTGGATGCCCTGGGTCGTACCCGGGATCTGGTGGTGGTACTGGCTTCACCCGGCTGGCATCCTGGCGTTATTGGCATTGTGGCCTCCAAGCTGGTGGAAATTTTATACCGGCCCGTGTTGCTGGTATCCCTGGATGGCGGCCAGGGGAAGGGTTCCGGCCGCAGTATTCCCGGCTTTCATCTTTACCAGGCTTTATCTTCCTGCCGGGAGCATTTGCTGGCCTTTGGGGGGCATGAGGGTGCGGTGGGTTTTACCATAGCTGCCGACCGGGTGGACGCCTTGCGGGAAGCCATTAATGATTATGCCGCCGGTGTTATGTCCCCGGACTTGTTGCGGCCCGGGCTGGAGATAGACGCCCTGGTTTCACTGGGAGACATTCCCTGTGAAGTGGTGGCCGAGCTGGATAGCCTGAGCCCTTACGGCCATGGCAACCCCGAGCCGTTGCTGGCCTGCTGCGGTGTGGCGGTAATTAATTGCCGGGAAGTGGGGCGGGACGGCCGCCACCTGAAATTGCTGGTGCGGGAGAATGGAACGGTACGGGATAGCATTGGTTTTGATCTCGTCGGTTATCTGGAGAATCTTGCTCCGGGAGAAGCCGTGGATCTGGCGTTTGTGCCTTCCCTCGACCGGTGGAACGGCAATGTACGGGTGCAGCTGGAAATCAAGGATCTGCGACGAGCCAGAGACTGGGAAGAGGTATCGCCACGGCAGGAACCTGGCATATTCCCGGATCGGGGGCTGGATGATTTTCTGGTTGCTCTGCATACTGAAGTTGAAAAATCTCCGGTCCAGAGCCCTTATTTCTTTTTTCCTGAATTTATCCAGCGCAAACTGGCAGAATATGAGCAAAAGGGGTCCGGTCCTCTCGGAGCGACACTGCAAATTCCTGGCGGCCTGAACTTCCATGAAGCTACCCCCCGGGTTGCCTGTACTGCAGAAAGGGCAACGGATACTTTGCAGCTAACCGCAGAACTCCCCTTTCGGATAGAAGACTTACGGGGGCAATTTGCCCGGCCATCCTGGCTCGCCGGGCTGGCCGACGCGAGGCAGCGTCTTCTGGTGGTGGTCGGTTCGGCCCACCGCACGGTCGAGCTGGCCTTTTACCTGCGCCGGGCTTGCTCCGGCCCCGGGAGGCAGGTGGCCTTTTGCCACCCCTGGCTGAGCAGCCGGCGGCGGGAACTGCTGCGCCAGCTTTTTGCCCAGGGGGAGATAAACGTGTTGCTGACCACGCCGGCTCTGGCCCCCGCCCTGGCCGGTGCCGGGACCGGCCACCTGGTGATTTATAACCTGCCCTACCATCGTGAGGAGTGGGACCTGCTGCTGGCGGCGGCCCTGGCGGGAGAAGTACAGTCTCTCTGGCTGCCCTTTGGTGCGGAAGACATGCAGGAGGCCCGTTTTTACCTGGCGGCCCTGGCGCCGGACAGGGATCCCCTGGCCAGGTTGTATACCCTTTTACACCGGGCCACCAGGGAAAACAGTGCTCGCCCGCATGGCCGGGAGGCCGGGTCCGTGGAAACGGGTGGGGATGGCTTTTCCCGCCAGCTGGCCGGCCTGCTGCGTCGCGGCGGCTGCCCCTGGGTGCAGGATTTTACAGTGGCCCTGGGTTTAAAGGTCTTTTCTGAGCTGGGTTTGGTGGAGTGGTCGCCCCCGGGAAGCGGGTGGCCGGTTTCTTTGCGTCCTGCAGGCGGGCAAAAGCTGTCCCTGGAGGCGTCCCCCACTTACCGCCGGCTGCACCAGCTCAAAAAAGAGGCCCTGGCCTGGCAAAAACACGCCCTGGAAGCCCCCGTTCGGGAAATTGTTGCCGGTCCTTTAACAGAAGGGAGGCGGTAAAATGGACCTGAAACAGAAAATTCGTGTGATTCCGGACTATCCCCGGGAAGGAATTAGCTACAAGGACATCACTCCTTTGTTGCGGGACGGTCAGGCCTTCCGCTATGCCGTCCAGTCCCTGGCCGCCGAGTGCAAAAATAAAAGAGCAGAACTGGTGGTCTGTCCCAAGGCCCGCGGCTTAATGATCGGGGCACCACTGGCCTACATCCTGGGAATTGGGCTGGTGGTTTTGCGCAAGCCGGGCCAGTTGCCCGGAGAAGTTTTTACCTGGCACTACGACCTGGAGTTTGGCGGCGATGCTCTGGAAGTGCATCGGGACGCCATCCGGCCGGGGCAAAAGGTGCTGGTGGCCGATGAACTTCTGGCCACCGGCGGTACGGCCTACAATGCCATCCGGCTGGTGGAGGAACTGGGAGCAGAAGTGGTGGGGGCAGTCTTTTTGATTGAACTAACCGGGCTTGGGGGCCGGGTTAAACTAAGAAATTATGACACAATCTCCCTGGTGCAGTATAATTATTAAAGGAACAGTTTTTGCTTAACTTCTAGGGAAGTGACTTTAATGCTCCAGGATCTGGTACACAGGGTAATTTTATATAATCCTCAAGCAGACGTGGCCCTTTTGAGCAAGGCCTATCGTTTTGCGGAACAGGCCCACCGGGACCAGAAGCGCATCTCGGGAGAACCCTTCATCACCCACCCCGTGGCGGTAGCCCATATTCTGGCGAACCTGGAGATGGACTTGCAGACCCTGGTGGCCGGCCTGCTCCATGACGTGGTGGAAGATACCAGCGTCACCCTGGAGGAAATCAAGACCACATTTGGTGACGAGGTGGCCCTGCTCGTAGACGGAGTGACCAAGTTAAGCCGCCTTGAGTACCGGTCCAAGGAGGAGCATCAGGCTGAAAATTTGCGCAAGATGTTTTTAGCCATGGCCCAGGACATCAGGGTAATCCTGATTAAACTGGCGGACCGTCTGCACAACTTGCGCACCTTGAAGTACCACACTGAAGCCAAGCAAAAGGAAATAGCCAGGGAAACCCTGGAGATCTACGCTCCCCTGGCCCACCGCCTGGGTATATATCATTTGAAATGGGAACTGGAAGATCTGTCCTTCCGTTACCTGGAGCCGGAAAAGTATTACGAACTGGCCGAACGGGTATCCCGCACCAGGCGGAAGCGGGAGGAATATATCAGGGGAGCCATTCAGATTTTACGGCGGAAGCTGGCCGAAGTAGGCATTTTTGCCGACATCCAGGGGCGGCCCAAGCATCTGTACAGCATTTATACCAAAATGCAGAAACAACAAAAGGACCTCAGTGAAATTTACGATGTGATGGCTGTACGGGTGGTTGTAGAGTCGATACGGGACTGCTACGCCGTCCTGGGTACGGTGCATACCCTCTGGAAGCCCATCCCCGGTCGTTTTAAGGACTACATCGCCATGCCTAAATCAAATATGTACCAGTCCCTGCATACTACCGTTGTCGGCCCGCAGGGAGAACCCCTGGAAATCCAGATCCGCACCCGGGAAATGCACCGTACGGCCGAGTACGGTATTGCCGCCCACTGGCGGTACAAGGAAGGCGGCAAAACGGACCGGGACCTGGATCAAAAGCTGGCCTGGTTGCGGCAGATTCTGGAATGGCAGCGGGAGCTGCGGGATGCCAGGGAATTCATGGAAAGCTTAAAGATCGACCTGTTCTCCGACTCGGTGTTTGTCTTTACGCCGAAGGGAGATGTGGTGGAACTTCCGGCGGGATCGGTGCCCATCGACTTTGCCTACCGGGTGCACACGGAAGTGGGGCACCGCTGCGTGGGGGCCAGGGTCAACGGGCGCATCGTACCCCTTGACTACCAGCTGAAAAACGGTGACATTGTCGAGATTCTCACTTCAAAAAACGCCGTGGGCCCCAGCCGGGACTGGCTCAACGTGGTCAAGACCTCCCAGGCCAAGAACCGCATCCGCCAGTGGTTTAAAAGGGAACAGCGGGAGGAAAACATCATCAAAGGGCGGGAGGCGCTGGAGCGGGAGGCCCGTAAGCAGGGTGTGGATGTGGAATTACTCAAAGGGGAGAGGGTTGTACAGTTCGGGCGGCGGTTCAACCTGGCCACCGTCGAAGATGTGTATGCGGCCGTGGGCGACGGTACCCTTACCGCCCAGGCGATAATAAATCGCCTCAAGGAAGAAATCAAAGCGCCAAAGGTTCCACCCGGGACAACCCGGCCTGCAAGGGCGAAACCTCACCAGGAATCCGCATCCGCCCAGGGGATCCGGGTTAAAGGGACCGGCAACCTCCTCATCCGGCTGGCCCACTGCTGCAACCCCATACCCGGGGACCCCATTGTCGGCTACATTACCCGGGGGAGAGGAGTGTCCATTCACCGGGTAGACTGCCGCAATGTGGTTTTGTTTCAGCAGAGGGAAAAGGATCGTTTGGTGGAAGTGGCCTGGGATGGGGATTTCCAGTCCCCCTTCCTGGTTAAACTGGAAGTGTCCGGTATGGACCGGGCCGGGCTTTTGAGCGATGTCATGGCCATTTTGAGCGAATTGAAAATCAGTGCCAACTGGGTAAATGCCCGGGGGCTGAAAAACCAGCAGGCCGTAATTGAATTGCTGCTGGAAATGAAAAGCAAGGAGCAGCTCGATTTAATTGTCAATCGCATTAACCGGGTAAAGGATATATATGAGGTCAGGCGCACCAGCTAAAAGAGGGATTGATCATGCGGGCAGTAGTGCAACGGGTAACCAGGGGTTCGGTCACGGTTGATGGGGAACGGGTGGCGGTTATCGGGCCCGGGCTCGTGGTGCTGCTGGGGGTCGGGCGGGAAGATGACGCCGGTGATGCCCGTTACCTGGTGCAAAAAGTGGCCCATTTACGCATTTTTGAGGACGAACAGGGCAAAATGAACCGCTCGGTGCTGGACACCAGGGGTGAAGTGCTGGTGGTCTCCCAGTTCACCCTTTACGGCGACTGCCGGCAGGGCAGGCGGCCCGGTTTTGACCGGGCCGCCAGGCCGGAACAGGCCCGGGAGCTCTACGAGCTTTTTGTCCGCCTGCTGCGGGAAGAGGGCCTGGCAGTGGCCACCGGCGTCTTTGGTGCCTACATGCAGGTGGAGATCATCAACGACGGCCCTGTGACCATGCTCCTGGACAGTAAGAAGGAATTCTAGTGGAGCGACGCTAATCAAGAAAATGAGGAGGTATGCTTGTTGATTTTAGAGGGATTTCCCGTAGGGTCTATGGAAGCCAACTGTTACATCATTGGTTGCCCGGAAACCAAAGAAGCTGCCGTGGTGGATCCTGGGGCCGAAGGGGGCCGCATCTTGCGCCGCCTGGAACAATTGAGCTTGAAGTGCCGTTATATCATTTTAACCCACGGTCACGTGGATCACATCGGTGCCCTGGGACAGGTTAAAGAGGCCACGGGGGCCGGGGTGCTCATCCACCGGGATGATGCCCACATGCTTACCAGCGCCGGCAGCAACCTTTCACTCTACATGGGTTTATCCATCAGTTATCCCCCGGCAGATCGTCTTCTGGAGGACGGGGATGTCATTACCGTGGGTAAGCAAACCCTGCGGGTCATACATACTCCCGGTCACACTCCCGGCGGCATTTGCCTGGAAGTGGGGGACAGCCTGATTACCGGGGACACCCTTTTTGCCGGTTCAGTGGGCCGTTCCGATTTTCCGGGGGGCAGTCACCAGCAGTTGATCAAATCGATTAAAGAAAAACTCCTCTGCTACCCACCGGAAACCAGGGTGCTCCCCGGTCATGGGCCGGCCTCCACTATTGGTGAAGAAGCCAAATACAATCCCTTCCTGAACGGGCAGTGGTGAAAAAGGCCGGGGACTCCCGGTCTTAATCATGGCATTCCTCCTTCCCGGTGAAGTATGGGGAGGCTGATGGTTACGGTGGTACCCTTTCCCGGTACACTTTCTACCTTTATATCACCCTGGTGTTTATGTACAATCTGTTTGGCGATGAACATGCCCAGGCCCGTGCCGGATGCTTTGGTGGTAAAAAAGGGTTCAAAGATGTTTTCCAGAACAAGTTCATTCATACCCATTCCAGTATCGGAGATGGTGATTAAAAGCTCCTGGGTACGGCAACTGGTTTCAATGGTAACCTGTCCACCTTCGGGCATGGCTTCCAGCGAGTTTTTAATGATGTTCACCAGCACCTGTTTCATCTGCTCGGGATCAATCCATACCGGGGGCAGCACTTCAGGGATAACCTGTCTGATGGTAATATCTCTCAGAGCAGCCTCGCTTTCCATTAAGAGGCAAACCTCGGACAGCAGTTTTTCCGGGGCGTAACGTTTCCAGCAGGAACATCCCGGCCGGGCCAGCTGTAAGAAATCGGTAATAATGGCGTTGGCATGGTCTATGGCTTCCAGCATGATGTCCAGGTATTCCTGCTGCTTGGGAAAATTGTGGCTTTCTTCTTTTAGCAGCTGCAGAAAACCTTTAATGGTGGTGAGAGGGTTTTTCACTTCATGCACCACCTGCGCGGCCAGCTGGCCCATAATTGCCAGTCTATCTGCTTTCATTACCGTCTGCTGCATCTCCCTGAGGTGGGCGTTTTCCGTGAACAGGGCCAGCGCTCCGGTAATGGTCCCGCCGGCGGTAATTATGGGCCGGCAGCTTGCCGCGAGAATGCTTGTGTGGGGTACCGGGAGAACCTCCTCTGCTCTGATCTGATCATAAACTTTGCCGGTGTAAAGGGCCTCCAGAAGTTTTAATTTATTGGTACCAGGATAAATTTCCGGGTACCGTTGCCCGATCATCTGTTCTGCTGGAAGGCCGGTACGATTTGCCAGGGTGCGGTTAAAAATTCTGATCCTGGCCTGGTGATCGATAACGAGCAGCCCGGCGGGGAGGTTGTCCCAGATGAAATCAGGGGAAAACATGGTTTTGTCCTCCTTAAAAATGAGCTGGTCTTTGACCTTCTCTGCTCCCGGAGTATGACTTAATGGAAGAAGCTTTCATCAGCCTTAACTCTGGTGGGCTTGAGCTGAGGGGTCGCTGGAGAAACACTCATTTTTTGTGTTTTCCCCCGCATTAAGGGTGATGAATTCCCCATGTTTCAGGCGGTAGATGGCTGCACCTGAACCCTGATGGCCAACAAGTATACCCAGAGCGACAAGGGAGGATACCGCCAGGGATACCGCCGAGAGGGGCCGGTGTAGCCGTCTGGCCAGGCCTTCAATGGTATCCCGGGTATAGGGGTTGGCCCGAAAAAAAGCCAGCAGTTCAATGCGCACCATACTTAACAGGACTGGATCAACCTGCTCGGTGGGAGGCCTTTTCAAACCCCCTCACCCCTACTCATTAGCTGGGGTTCCACCGGCAAAGTTAAGAACTCGCAACAGGGATATCCCATGGATTGACACTGAACTTCCTCACAAAAAATTTCCCTCTGGAGCAACTCAGTTAAACAGGCAGCGAAAGTGCCCCGGAGGAGATCGCAAACCACCCTGGGGGTACGATAAAGTTCCCCGTATTTGCTTATGGAGTCCACCTGGAAGGAGTCGTGGCAGCGGATAACTGCCTTGCCGGCATCCGCTTCCAGAGAAATCAGTTCCATGTGGCCCAGGCCGTGCTGTTTCAGCTCATCCAGGAGGATATTCAGACACTCCAGGGCTTCGGGATACATTTTCCTGGCCCGGCGGGCAAGTCTAAGCCCGGACCGGAACCCGGCATCATAAAGCACGTGTACCAGTACGTGGGGTGCATGTTCCCGGATGGATGCCAGGATGGAGGCGTAGGTGGCCATGGGCATGAGCATGGCCCGCTCGCCTGCGATTTTCAGCATGTGTCCTTCCCGGATGACAATTTCACTGCGGGGAAGGGGGCTGGGGAAGAGTCTGCCGCGGCAGATATTTTCTTGTTGAGCGACTTCGATGGAGTAGGTATAGTCCAGGTGCAGGAAGCTTTTTAGCACGCCCCGCAGGGCATTCATCCGGATGCAGTACATGGGAAATTCTTTATGCTGTGCATGGACGCAGAAGTCCCGATAAACACACCTGGAGAAGTTAACCTGCACGTGGATTTCTTTACCTTCCTGCTGAAGGTGATAATCTGATGCCTGCAGGAATCCTTTGTTTTCCAGCAATTTTAAGTAGCTGGTGCATATATCTACAGGTTCGTCTGAGGTGATTTCTAACTCGTTGCCGTGCTCGTTCAGGACATGCAGGGCGGTGCCCTGTACTATCTCCTCCATCCAGTAACGGCCGCTGAAAGGAAGGCGGTCCATGGTTTCCATTATACTTGAATACATATACCCAATTACTTTTATAGCAAAATTCTGGCTCATGTTCCCACCTCCATATTGGTAAATACCAGAATGCCAAAGACCGGATCTATGGTAAACGGGTACTTGTTGGCCACAAAGCGCTGGCTCTTAAGCTTACCTACCTGCAGCATCCGGCTCGGGTGGGTGGGGGACCCGCTGAAGTTCATTTTCAGGATGACATTGTACAGGTGGCTGGTGACCGTAATTAAGCGCTCCGGCAGAACCCCGCTGACGAAAATGTCCATGGTAAGAACTCCCTGTCTTCTGAGCCACTTCAGCCGGCTGCGATGAAATTCCACAATTTCGTTGCTTTCCATGTTGGTCATGAGTGTGCTCAGACTGTCCACCACCAGGCGTAACCGCTGTCCGGCAAATTGCCGGATAATTGACTTTTCCAGGACAAAATACTTATCGAGGCTGCGCTGGTCGTAAAGGCAGTAGGTTTCGGAACTTTCTTCCTCTTCGTAGGCGTCCACAAACACCAGGCGGTTCAGCTCCTCATAAACCCGGGTACCCACCTTAAAGCTTAAAAGGTGCCTGCGCATTACATGTGGCGGTTCGTCAAATGCTACGTAGATGCAGGTGTCCCCGCAGCGGAGCCCTTCTTTGATAAATTCTCCCGCCAGGACGGATTTGCCCACACCGGTATCTCCCAATACCATGATCTGGGAACCGTAGCTCAGCCCCTTTTCCAGGGTCTGGTCCAGTCCTTCCACACCAAAATAAGCCGGGTACACCTTACCAACCTCCTATGCGGGGGAAAACTCGAATGCCAGAGGCGTTGATCTCCATCAGGTGGTTGCCCATGACGTGGTTCACTCCTCGTAATTTGTAAACCTCCAGATATCTTAGGCGACGGTTGTGAGAAAGGTTAGATTTAAGTAAAATAATTCCCTGCATAATGGACTCTACTATTGAACTGATCGGACTGTCTTCCATGGCTGGAAACAGAAGGAGGCTGGTGCACCCCAGGTTATTTAATTGGCTTACGAGGTAATATATTCTCTCTCTTATAAGTACCGGGTCTTGTAGTTGGGACAATAGCCCTGCTAGAGAATCAATTACCAGCCGCTGGGTCCCCGTAGACTGCACCAGTTTTCCCAGTTCCACAATCATCTCATCAATATCCGTTCCCACCATGGATTTATAAAGCACTTGTACCTTTTTCTCCTGATGCAGGGAATACAGATCCCAGCCAAAGCTGCCAGCTGTGGCAAAAAGCTGGGCCGGGGTTTCCTCCAGGGAAAGGTATAATCCCTTTTCCCCGCAGTTCCTGGCACCTTCCACCAGGAACTGCAGTCCCAACACCGTTTTTCCTGTACCAGAACTGCCGTATACAGCCACGGAAATTGCCGGTGGAAAACCGCCGCCCGTTACTTCATCCAGGCCGGCCACACCTGTCGGGATGCGGCAGCTTTCTCCGGCACAGGGACAGGCTCGGGGCTGGTTCCTTAAGGTAAAAATCCTGATTCCGCACGAAGAAATTTTAAAGGTATGCTTGCCGGGAATATGTTCCTGGCCTCTGGATTTAACCACTTCCAGCATGCGCTGCTTGCGCCAGTTGTCCTCGGAGCGGTTGTGCAGGTGTATGACCGTATCCACCACGTATTCCTCAAAGTTATGGCTGCGACCACCTGTTTCTCTTTCCTTGATGAGAAAGGCAGTCAGGCCTAGGCGCCGCAGTCCGTTACAGAAACTATAAATTGCCTGGCGCAGGGCCAGAGGCTCACTGATCGCATTACGAAAATGGGTAATGCTGTCCACCACAATACGCCTGGCCCCTATTTCCCTGGCCACATCTTCAACCAGGCTCTCCTGCACATCCAGCAGGAGTTCCGGTGAGGTACAAACCACCCGTAGCTTGTTGCCCCTTTCCAGTGCCCGCAGATGCCAGCCAAAATTGAGGGCGTCCCGGTAGATGGATTCCGGAAACTGCTCGCAGGTGATCACCAGGCCGCTTTCGTTAAAGTGCGTGATCCCTCGGTAGATAAACTCTATCCCGAAGGTGGTTTTGCCGGCTCCCGGAGGACCATCGATAAGTATCATGTTACCCCTTAAAATGCCTCCAAAAAAAAGTTCATCCAGTCCTTCGATTCCCGTTCGGACAATTTCCAATTTTCATAACCCCCCTTTCTTTCCTTTCCTTTCCTTTCCTTCTTTTTGTAACTTTCTCCATTATTCGCTGCTTGCATCTCAGATCCTCTCGTATTAAGGGCAAATTTTATTAAAATACTGCAGATTATGATATTTTGCGAAATCATAACAGGCAGGAAAATTCTAGACCAGGAAAGAAATAACTTTGGTAGGAGATACAAGGAATGGATGAAAAAAGAGAAAGGGGAGGAAATGCTCATGAAATTTATTCCTGCTCTCTTGGGGGAACACAACCTGAAGGACTATGCTCGAGCCAGGGAAGAGTTTGATTTTCAAAACGTGGAGAAAGAGTTTAGCTGGTATGCTACTGGACGGGTAAATATCGTTTACGAAGCCGTGGACCGTCAGGTGGAAGAACGGGGGTTGGGGCAACAGGTTGCCCTTTATTTCGAATCGGGGGACAGGCAGGAAGAGTATACCTTTGGCCGCTTGCAGAGCGAGGCCGCCCGGTTTGCTGCGTTTTTGAAAAAATACGGCCTGCAAAAGGGCGACCGGCTGGGTATTTTTATGCCCCGCAGTCCGGAGCTCTATATCAGCTTTTTGGGGGCCGCCAGGCTGGGGGTGGTGGTCGTGCCCCTTTTTGAGGCCTTTATGGCCGAAGCCCTGAAGGATCGCCTGGGGGACTGCGGGGCGGTAGCCGTGGTAACCACTCCCGAACTTTATCCCCGCCTGCCCCTGGAACAATTGCCGGCTTTAAAGCACGTTTTTGTGGTGGGGGAAAACGTCCCGGCCGGTACGGTGGACTGGCACAAGGAGATGTCCCTGGTTACGGAAACGCCCCCCATGGAGTGGGTGGGCAGGGAGCATCCTTTATTTATCCTTTATGCTTCCGGAGCCGACGGCAAGGCCCGGGGACTGGTACACGTGCACAACATCATGGTCGGCCTGTTGATCACCGCCCGCTGGGTGCACGACCTGCGGCCCGGCGACGTTTACTGGTGTACCGCCGATCCGGGCTGGATCACCGGCATTGCCTACGGCTTCCTGGCTCCCTGGTTGCTGGGGATTCCGGTAGTGGTGCGGGGGGGCCGGTTTAATGCCGAAGACTGGTGCGCCACCCTGGCCAAATACCGGGTGTCGGTGTGGTACAGCGCTCCTACGGCCTTCCGCATGATCATGTCCGGGGGTGAGGAGCTGTTGTCCCGGTACGATTTAAGCCGCCTGCGCCACGTTTTGAGTGTAGGCGAACCCCTGACGGAAGAGGTAATGGAATGGAGCCTGGCCAAGCTAGGGCAGCCTATCTACGATACCTGGTGGATGAGCGAAACGGGCATGAACATGATTTGCAATTACCGCTGCATGCCCATTAAGTTTGGTTCCATTGGCCTTCCCTTTCCGGGGATCGAAGCGGCCGTAGTGGATGATGAAGGCCGGGAATTACCCCCGGGCAAGATCGGCAACCTGGCCATTCGTGCCGGATGGCCAGCCCAGTTCCGGGCGGTGTGGAATGACCCGGCGCGTTACGAGGAATATTTCCGTTACAAACCCTGGTTTATGTCCGGTGACGCCGCATACAGGGATGAGGATGGCTACTTCTATTTCCAGGGGCGCCTGGACGGTGTGATCAATACCTCCGGTGAGCGGGTAGGTCCCGCGGAGGTGGAAAGTAAACTGGAGGAGCACCCGGCAGTGGCCCGGGCCGGGGTGGCCGGAAAGCCCGACAAATTGCGGGGGGAAATCGTCAAGGCCTTTATTGTCCTCAATCCCGGTTATACCTGGTCAGACGAGCTGGCCGCGGAACTGCGTGAGTTTGTCAAGACGGGCCTGGCGGCCCACGCTGCCCCCCGGGAGTTTGAAGTCAAGGAATCCATCCCCCTGACCAGGGATGGCCGGGTGGATCGCCGGGTACTGCGGGAATGGGTGCTGGGATTGAGTGAAGATTGATGCGGCCTTCACCCTCATTATACCATGCCTTTTTCATTCCTATCCTGAAAACTTCCTTTTTCGGGCAGGATTTTTAATATAGTGATAGAAAAATAAATCTTAAGAGATTTTTTCGGGGGTGCGGTCATTGGCACAAAAAAAGATTGCCGTATACGGTGCTAGAGAAGGAAGTGGCAAAACCGTGGTGGCCCGGGAACTGGCCGGGGCTTTTCACCTGCGGGGGAAGAAAACCCTGCTGGTGGATATGGTTTTGGGGGAAGGTCAGGTAACCCGGGCTCTGGGACTGTCACCCGAGCCAAACCTGGGTCAGTGGCTCCAGGAAATTGACAGGCAAATAAAAAGCGGCCAGCCCTATTTTGAACTGCATTTTTCTCCGGAGGAGATAACTTCTTATATCCAGCGCCACTATACCGGGCTGGACGTTCTGGCCACCAGCCCCGTGGATTTTCCTGGACAGGCGGCGGGAATGGTGGAAGTAGTGGTCACCCACTTAAGAAGCCTGCCCTATGAAGTGGTTATTTTTGATACCCGTTCGGGTATCCGGGAGTACATTTTGCGTATTTTGTCCATGGTGGATGTCGTACTTCTGGTGGAAGACGGCTATCACTATCATATTCAGCATGTGGCTGAAGTTCTGGAGCGCCTGCGGGAAGCCGGCGTGAAGACAGATCATTTTCAGCTTGTGTATAACCGTATGCCTTCCGTGGTTGACGAATCCCCCGAGGAAGCGGCTGCCGATTTAGGGCTGCCACTGGCGGGCGTGCTGCCCGAACATCCGGAACTACGCCAGCAGCGTGGTGGTATTAAGATTTTATCCCACGAAGTTGTAGATCATTATACTCATGCGATGGATGACTTAATTGTGCGTCTGGAGTAGTATTTCCCGCGGTGTTTTTAGAAATCGGGTAGCAGGCTAAAAAGGGCAAGGCGGGTCGTCCGATCATCTTCCAGGAGCAGGACCGGCCGCGCCAGGGTCGTTTTGCATAAAAGGCCTTTCCGGCGCGGTTGACAAAACTTTTCCTTTTGCATACAATGAAGGGCAGAAAGTTACGGGAAATACTCCCGTCCTGGCTGTGTTTCCAGGGCATGGCCAGGTGCGGGAGTTTATTCTGTTTTTGGTTTTAAGCAAAACATAGTGTTTGGGAGGGAAAGCCATGTTGACCACCCGACCCCGGGGAACCAGCGATATACTACCCGGTCAGGTAGAGAAGTGGCAGTATCTGGAGCAGGTGATCCGCCGTCTCTGCCGGGAGTACGGGTATTCGGAGATCCGCACGCCCATTTTCGAGCATACGGAGCTTTTTGAGCGGGGTGTGGGTGAGACCACCGATATTGTTCAGAAGGAAATGTACACTTTCCGGGACCGGGGTGGGCGCAGTATCACTTTAAGGCCCGAGGGCACCGCCGCGGTTGTGCGGGCCTACCTGGAGAACAAACTTTATGCCGGCCCCCAGCCGGTGAAGCTCTACTACACCGGTCCCATGTTTCGCTATGACCGCCCCCAGGCGGGGCGTTACCGCCAGTTCCACCAGTTTGGGGTGGAAGTTCTGGGTTCCCACGACCCGGCGCTGGATGCCGAGGTGGTGGCCATGGCCATGGACCTTTATGCCCGGTTGGGTTTAAAGGACCTGGAACTGCATATCAACAGTGTGGGTTGCCCCCGCTGCCGGCCGGTGTTGCGGGAAAAACTGCAGGATTTTTTCCGTGCCCGGCCGGACAAGCTGTGTCCCAATTGCCGGGACCGGCTGGAGCGCAATCCCCTGCGCATCCTGGACTGCAAGGAGGAAAGCTGCCGTGAGGCAGGCCGGGGAGCTCCCACTTCCCTGGACCATCTCTGCCCGGGGTGCGGCGATCATTTTCAGGCAGTATTAAAGCACCTGGACAATTTGGGGATTGCCTACACGGTGGACCGCAGCCTGGTGCGTGGGCTGGACTACTATACCCATACGGCCTTTGAGATTATCGCCCGGGGCATTGGGGCCCAGAACTCCATTGGCGGCGGGGGACGCTATAACGGCCTGGTGGAAGAATGTGGCGGCCCCGACATCCCCGGGATTGGCTTTGCCCTGGGCCTGGAGCGCATCCTTCTCACCATGGAGCAGCAGGGTGTCGCCTTTCCCCGGCCCCCGAAACTCGACGTTTTCCTGGCTACGGCCGACGCGGCGGCTCAGGACCAGGCTCTGGTCCTGGTTCAGAAACTGCGGCGGGAAGGGCTGGCTGTCGACAGGGATTACCTGGGGCGGAGCTTAAAGGCCCAGATGAAATATGCCGGCAAACTGGAGGTTGGTCTGGTGGCCATCCTGGGGAGCGACGAGCTTGAGCGCGGAGTGGTCGCCCTGCGGGATATGGCCACGGGCAACCAGGAAGAGGTGCCCCTGGACCGCCTGCCGGAAGAGATCAAGCAACGTTGTTCTGAAGTCAAGTTACAGTATAGCTAAAGGGGAGTATGGTGGCATGATCGATACGATGCAAGGGCTAAAACGTACCCACCACTGTGGTCTGTTGCGTACCGAACACGTGGGCCAGACGGTGGTGTTGATGGGCTGGGTACAGCGCCGCCGGGATCACGGGGGTCTGATCTTTATTGACCTGCGGGACCGTTCCGGCCTGGTGCAGGTGGTCTTTAGCCCGGACCGGGCCGGCCGGGCTTTTTCAAAAGCCGGGGCCGTGCGCAGTGAGTACGTCCTGGCCGTGGTAGGGCAGGTGGAGGCCCGCCCTACCGGCACGGAAAACCCAAACCTTGCCACCGGTGAAATTGAGGTAGTGGCCCGGGACATGCGCATTTTAAACCCGGCCAAAACCCCGCCCTTCTACATTGAGGACGGGGTGGATGTGGATGAAAACGTACGGCTGCGCTACCGTTACCTGGATCTGAGACGGCCGGAAATGCAGCGGGCCCTCATTTTAAGGCACCGGGCGGCCAAGGTGGTGCGGGATTTTCTGGATATGCATGGTTTTCTGGAGATTGAAACTCCCATGCTTACCCGGAGCACTCCCGAGGGTGCCCGTGATTTCCTGGTACCAAGCCGTTTAAACCCGGGGCGCTTTTATGCCCTTCCCCAGTCCCCCCAGCTTTTCAAGCAGATCCTGATGGTGGCCGGCATGGAGCGGTATTTCCAGATCACCCGCTGTTTCCGGGACGAGGATTTGAGGGCCGACCGCCAGCCCGAGTTTACCCAGATCGACATTGAGATGTCCTTTGTGGATGTGGACGATGTCCTGGAACTGATGGAAGAAATGATGGCTTACCTGTTCCGGGAAACCATCGGGGTGGAGGTGCCCCGGCCATTTCCCCGGCTGTCCTATCAGGAGGCCATGGATCGATTTGGCACCGACAAGCCCGACACGCGCTTTGGGATGGAATTGAGGGACGTTACCGACATCGTGGCCGGGTGCGGCTTCAAGGTTTTTGCCTCGGCGGTAGCGGCCGGGGGCCAGGTGAAGGGAATTAACGCTAAAGGCTGCGCCCACTTCAGCCGCAAGGATATTGACGATTTAACCGCCTTTGTGGCCAATTACCGTGCCCGGGGCCTGGCTTACTTTTTCGTTACCCCCGATGGGGTTAAGTCGCCTATCGCCAAGTTTTTTACCGGTGAAGAGATTGAGGCCATTTTAAAACGTTTGGAAGCCGAACCGGGGGACCTGCTGCTTTTCGTGGCGGATCAACCGGCGGTTGTGGCCGCTTCCCTGGGGGCGCTGCGCGTGCAGCTGGCCCGGCGCCTGGACCTGATCCCCGGGGATACTTTTAACTTCCTCTGGGTGGTGGATTTTCCCCTCCTGGAATATGACGAGGAGGAAAAACGTTTCGTCGCCGTCCATCACCCCTTCACTTCCCCCAGGGAAGAGGATATTCCCCTGTTAAAGACGGAGCCGGAGCGGGTGCGTGCCCGGGCCTATGACCTGGTTCTAAATGGCATGGAAGTGGGTGGGGGCAGCATCCGTATTCATCGCCGGGACGTGCAGGAGCAGATGTTTGCCGCGATCGGGCTGGGCCCCGAAGATGCCCGGGAAAAGTTCGGTTTTATGCTGGAAGCCTTTGAATACGGTACGCCTCCCCACGGCGGCATTGCCTTTGGTTTTGACCGGCTGGTTATGCTTATGGCCGGAAAGAAAACCATCCGGGACGTGATTGCGTTCCCAAAAACTCAAAGCGCCACCGACCTGATGACTCATGCTCCCGGGGAGGTTTCCCCGGAGCAGTTGAAGGAGCTGCACATCCGGGTTCACCTGCCGCCGGAGGTAAAAGCAAAGTAACGAAAGCCACAAGGCACTTGCCAAAGGCCGCGGTTTGTGTTAACATAATAGCTGCAAAGGCAATTACCCTGCTATGTACGTGGACTCCTTGAAGTTTTGAGCCAACACCTATACAAAGGGAGCCCGGCCTCTGGCTGTGGCTTGTACGCCTCGCACAAGAGGACACAAAAAGCAGCCAGGAGGGCACCCACCTTGTGAGACCGGGTTCAAGAAACTTGAGGGTTCACGGCATTAGTGGGGTTTTTGTAACGTTACTTGCAAGAAGGTTTCCGGCCCTGATGCCGGAAACCTTTTCTCGTGTTCCGGAGGTGTGCGGTGGAAGGGCGTTTTTCACGCACGGAGCTGCTAATCGGGGAAAAAGGTCTGCAAATACTCGCCGGGAGCCGGGTGGCCGTTTTCGGCCTGGGCGGGGTGGGTTCCCACGCCGCCGAGGCCCTGGCCCGGGCCGGGGTGGGGAATCTGATGCTGGTGGATTTTGACCGGGTTAGCCCCAGCAACATAAACCGCCAGCTTCATGCCCTGACTTCTACCGTGGGAGAACCCAAGGTTCTGTTAATGGCGGAACGGGCGAAGCTCATTAACCCGGACATCCACGTCGAAGCAAGAGTGGAACGCTATTTGCCCGGACTGGCGGAGCAGTTTTTCAACCCTGCACCCGATTATGTGGTCGATGCCATTGACGATGTTCCCGCCAAGGTTGATCTCATTGCCAGCTGTGTTCACGCGAACATTCCGGTGGTTTCCAGTATGGGGACGGGCAATAAGCTTGACCCTGCTGCCTTTAAGGTGGCGGATATTTCCCAGACCGCCGTTTGTCCCCTGGCCCGGGTAGTCCGGCGCCGCTTGCGCCAGCTGGGCATTACTTCCGGGGTAACCGTGGTTTTTTCTACGGAGCCTCCCAGGCGGTGCGGGTTCGGGGGCGAAAGCCCTGCAGTGCCGGGGAGCATTTCCTTTGTGCCGCCGGTAGCCGGGTTTATCCTGGCCGGGCTGGTCGTACGCGGTCTGTTGTCCTGTAATGGGTATACTATGTAACGAATTGACAGGGACTTTTGGCGGGTATTATAATTAGAAGGTAGTCAGTTGTCCCTGTGGGAGAGTGAGGGGGATTACAGTTTATCTGGGAAAGGGGAGAAAGGTGTGGTCAGCGAGAATATTCATACCTTAACAGACGCCACTTTCAGAGAGTTTGTAGCAGCGGCCCAGGTTCCCGTACTGGTGGACTTCTGGGCTGAGTGGTGCGGCCCGTGTAAGATGATTGCCCCGGTGGTGGAGGAAATAGCTGCGGAATATGCAGGCAAGGTACAGGTAGCCAAGCTTAACGTAGATGAAAACCAGAAAACACCGGCAGACTATAAAGTTATCAGCATCCCCACTCTGATCGTCTTTAAGAATGGACAGGAAATAGAGCGTTCTATTGGTTTCAAAACTAAAAAGGAAATCAAGGCCCTGCTTGACAAGCACTTATAAATCTCATCATTCCGCGGTGGAAAGAATTAAGGCACGTTCGGCAACGAACGTGCTTTAAATTTTTTTGCGTAAACGTATTATCTCGTTAAAGAAATGACCATACTATTAGCAAGGTCGGGGATTTCAAAGGGAGGTGAAATCTGTGACGGGAATCAGTCTGGTGGAGTACTTTCAGAAAGTGAGTGAACGCCTGCCTACTGAAGCGGAAAGGGTCCTGATTGCCCTGATGGAACAGGGCAGCATGAATAAGGAGGAACTTTCCCTGACGGCAAAGGTAAAAAGGGCCGTTTTAGACCACGTGGTCATGCAGCTCTATGCCCTGGGCCTGGTTGATGTCTCCACCGAAGGCAAGAGTAAAATCTGCAGTGTGACCAAACTGGGCGGGGACTTTTTAACCCTGATCAAGAAGGCCAGCTAAACATGGCCGTTCAACTGACTGGTTGGCGCCGGCTTGGAAGCCGGCGTTTTTTTAGTATAATTTACCTGAGGTGAGTTTTCAATGGACAACCTGTTCACCCAGTCCCTGGAACGCACGCTGGAGCGGGAGGCTCCCCTGGCCGATCGGATGCGCCCCACCACCCTGGATGAATTTGAAGAGCAGGCTGCCGTTGTGGGCAAGGGCACGCCCTTGCGCCGGGCCATCGAAGCCGACCAGCTGCGTTCCATCATTCTGTGGGGCCCGCCGGGGACGGGGAAAACCACCCTGGCCCGTATCATCGCCCGCATGACCCGGGCGCATTTTACCAGTCTCAACGCGGTCATGGCCGGGGTAAACGATATCCGCCGGGTGGTCCAGGAGGCAAGGGACCGGCGGGCCTATTACGGTCAAAAAACAATCCTCTTCATAGATGAAATTCACCGCTTCAACAAGGCCCAGCAGGACGCCCTCCTCCCCTCGGTGGAAAACGGCTTGATAACCCTCATTGGTTCCACCACGGAAAACCCCATGTTTACCGTCAACCGTCCCCTTTTAAGCCGTTCACAACTCTACCGCCTGGAACCTCTATCCGGTGAAGCCATTTACCGTATCCTGCAGCGGGCGCTTGCCGATAAAGAACGGGGCCTCGGGAAGTACCGGGTTGAAATCGAGCCGGAAGCATTGCGGCATTTCGTCCGGACGGCCAACGGTGATGCCCGGGCAGCCCTGAACTTTTTGGAAATGGCGGTGCTGACTACTCCCCCCGGCGAGGAAGGGGTACGGCGCGTTGATCTGGCGGTGGCCGAACAGGCCTCGGGGCGCCTGGTACTCAAATACGACCGGGAAGATGAGCATTACGATGTGGTCTCCGCCTTCATCAAGAGCATGCGGGGTTCCGATCCCCAGGCCACCGTTTACTGGCTGGCCCGCCTTATTTATGCCGGGGAAGATCCCGCCTTTATCTGCCGGCGGATGATGATCCATGCCGCCGAGGATGTGGGCCTGGCCGATCCCCGGGCCCTCCTGGTGGCCACCGCCGCGGCCCAGGCCGTGGAGCGGGTGGGACTGCCGGAGGCCCGCATTATTATGGCCGAGGCCGCCCTGTATATCGCCAGGGCGCCCAAGAGCAATTCGGTGATCCGGGCCATTGACCGGGCCATGGCCGTGGTGGAAAAGGAGAGATCTCACCCGGTGCCCGTTCACCTGCGGGATGCCAGCTATCCCGGCGCTGCCGCCCTCGGCCACGGGAAGGGCTACAAGTACCCCCACGACTACCCGGGCCACCATGTGCCCCAGCAGTACCTTCCCCCGGAATTAACGGGTAAGGTGTTTTACGAGCCTTCCGGGCAGGGAGAAGAGAAGGAATAAATCTTAGTGTTTTACTCGGTTTTCATTGACACCCCTGATGGGATATGTTACAATCATCCCAAGAAATCCGAGTAATTTAGTATGATTTGAACATGGATTCATAACCCGGGGGAGGTGACGGTTTGCGCCTGTCCACCAGGGGACACTACGGTCTTAAGGCCATGTTCGATCTGGCTCTACATTACGGGACGGAACCCATTCCCTTGAAGAGTGTGGCCGAAAGACAAAACCTTTCCGAGCACTATCTGGAACAGCTGATTGCCAGGTTACGCAAGGCCGGTTTGGTCAAAAGTGTCAGGGGAGCCCAGGGGGGGTATATCCTGGCCCGGGAGCCGGGGAAGATTACGGTGGGTGAGATAATCCGGGCCCTGGAGGGACCCATTGCGCCGGTGGAATGCGTCAAGGAAGTGGATCCAAAAGAATGCGACCAGGCTGACTACTGCATTAGCCGTATTGTCTGGGCCCGGGTACGGGACAGTATCGCCGAGGTACTGGATTCCATCAGCCTGGCCGATATGTGCCGCGATGCCGCAAAGATCCATCAAACCAGGGAGCTTTGACCAAAAAAGAGGAGGCTAGACGCTGTATGACCCGTCGAGTTTATTTCGACCACAGTGCCACTACTCCCGTACACCCGGAAGTGGTGGAGGAAATGTGCCGCTTTTTAAAAGATAATTTCGGTAATCCCACCAGCCTGCATTACTTTGGCCAGAAGGCCCGGAAGGCGGTGGAAGAAGCCAGGGAAAAGGTGGCCGCGGCTATTGGTGCCAATCCCGCCGAAATTGTTTTCACCAGCGGCGGTACGGAAGCCGATAACATGGCCATTCACGGAGTGGCCTATACCAACCGCAACCGGGGCAACCACATTATTACTTCTGCCGTAGAACATCATGCCGTCCTCAATACCGTAAAAGCCCTTGGCAAGCAGGGATTTACCGTTACCATTTTGCCGGTAGACCAGTACGGCATGGTCAGCGTGGAAGACGTAGCAGCCGCCATTACCGATAAGACCATTTTAATTACCATTATGCATGCCAACAACGAAGTGGGTACCATCATGCCCATTGCCGAAATCGGGCGCCTGGCCAGGGAAAGGGGCATTTTATTCCATACCGATGCGGTGCAGAGTTTTGGTAAAATTCCCGTCAATGTCGATGAATTAAACGTAGACCTGTTGACCATCTCCGGGCATAAGATCTATGGCCCCAAAGGCATTGGCGCCCTTTATATCCGTAAAGGTACCCGCTGGAGACAGACCCTCTTCCATGGCGGCGCCCAGGAACGGCTGCGCCGGGCGGGGACGGAGAACACTCCCGGAATTATTGGCCTGGGCAAGGCAGCGGAGCTGGCCATGGCCAATATGGAGCAGGAGGCGGCTTACCTCACCAGGTTGCGGGACAGGCTCATTCGTGAGGTGACGGAAAAAATAAGTCACGTGCGTCTCACGGGCCATCCCACCAAACGTCTGCCCAACCATGCCAGTTTCTGTTTTGAGTTTATTGAAGGCGAGTCCATGCTTTTAAGCCTGGACCTGCAGGGTATTGCCGCTTCCAGCGGCTCGGCCTGCACTTCCGGTTCCCTGGAGCCATCCCACGTTTTGCTGGCCATGGGCATCCCCCACGAAGTGGCCCACGGTTCCATCCGTATAACTCTGGGCAGGGATAATACGGAAGAAGATATCGATTACTTCCTGGAGGTCATGCCACCGATTGTGGAAAGGCTACGGGCCATGTCTCCCCTGGATCAGGAGACGGAATTTGCCCTTTCCGACCGGTGTAACGGTTGCCGGGTCAGTCATACCTGTCGTGTTTAAGGGGGTTCGCCAAAGCGATGTATTCAGAAAAAGTAATGGACCATTTTACCAATCCCCGCAATGTGGGAGAAATTCCCGATGCCGATGGCGTGGGCCAGGTGGGCAACCCGGTATGCGGGGATATCATGAAAATCTATATTAAAGTAAAAGATAATATTATCGAGGACATTAAGTTTAAAACCTTTGGTTGCGGGGCGGCCATTGCCACCAGCAGCATGGTAACCGAACTGGTTAAAGGGAAGACCCTGGAAGAGGCCATGCAGGTGAGCAACAAGCAGGTGGCCGAGGCTCTGGGCGGGCTGCCTCCCCAGAAAATGCACTGTTCCAACCTGGCCGCTGATGCCCTGCATGCGGCCATCCAGGATTACCTCAGCAAAAAGAACGGGTGAAATTATGAAACCAAGGGTTGTCGTGGCCATGAGCGGCGGCGTGGACAGTTCGGTCACTGCCGCCCTTTTGGTTGAAAGGGGCTATGAAGTAATCGGGGTGACCATGCAAATCTGGGATCCCAGCGTCACCGAGGTGGCCGGGGAACACGTGGGCTGTTGTTCCCTGGCCGCCGTTGAAGACGCCCGCCGGGTGGCCCACCGGCTGGGTATTCCCTATTACGTGCTTAATTTCCGCGAAATTTTTGAGGATAAGGTGGTAAACTATTTTTGTGCGGAATATCTCCGGGGGCGGACACCCAACCCCTGCATTGCCTGCAACCGCTATATCAAGTTTGAAAGCCTGCTGCAAAAGGCCCGCTCCCTGGGAGCCAGTTATGTGGCCACAGGCCATTATGCCCGGATAACTTACGATGAGGACCGGAGGCGTTACGTTTTGCGCCGGGCGGCCGACACCCACAAAGATCAAACTTATGTGTTATACAACATGACCCAGGAGCAACTGGCGCACACGTTGATGCCTTTAGGGGATTATACCAAGGAACAGGTGCGCCGCATGGCGGCGGAAAGGGACCTGCCGGTGGCGGAAAAGCCTGAAAGCCAGGAAATCTGCTTTATCCCCGATAACGATTACCACCACTTCTTAAGAGAGCGGGCGGGGGCTGAAATTAAGCCGGGGCCTTTCCTCGATCTCCAGGGTAACGTTATTGGCCAGCACCGGGGTATACCCTTTTATACTATCGGCCAGCGCCGGGGATTGGGCATCGCCGCGGGGCAAAGGCTCTATGTGGTGGACATTGACCCCGAGCGCAATGCTGTTGTGCTGGGGCCGGAGGATGCCGTCCTGGGGGATGAGCTGGTGGCGGAGGACAATAATTTTATTTTAATTGAAAAGCTGACCGCACCAATGGAAGTATCCGCCCAGATCCGCTACAATTCCCGCCCGGCACCGGCGGTCATCAGCCCTCTGGATGATGACCGGTTACTGGTTCGTTTTGCCAAACCCCAGCGGGCCATCACCCCCGGCCAGTCGGTGGTCTACTACCAGGGGGACTACGTGGTTGGTGGAGGCATTATTGCCCAGAGGCGCTCTGGCCCACATAACGGCTAAGATGTTTCCAGTATTTAGGGCTTGTTGCGACAAATGGCGAGACGTGACGGCGTATTTTTTTTGTTCCGGCCGGGCATAATGCAGGTGTAAAGGATGAAACAGGAGGCGAAGCTATTTGAATTGCCCGGTTTGTGGTGGTAAAGCTACCGGGAAAGTGGGCCAGGACCAGTATTACTGCTGGGATTGTTGCGTAGAATACCGCATCAATAAAGAAGGTGTGCAGATTTACGAACTGGCTGAAGATGGCAGTCTGGTAGCCTTTGATCCGCATAACGAATTCCTGCTTTAATTTTTCGCCAGGGGGGTGAAGGTGGTGCGTATGGGCTTCTGGCGCGGTGTCATTGCCGGCAGTGTACTGGGAGCAGTGATCGGTATTCTCATGGCCCCCCCACAAAGAAAACCGGAGCAGAGGAGTATTTTTCGCATTGTGCGGAGCAGCCGTCCCGGGTCCAGGACACAAAGGATACTCCGGGGAGTGACCAGCAGAGTCAGCGATATTATCCGCTAAAGTGAGGAAATTCCTCACTTTTTCTTTTTATGCTAAGGTTATCCCCACTTTTAACCTAGCCATTAACAGCGCATAAAATGCCGCTGTTTTGCACGAAGCGAGCGACCTTGAGCCAAGCAGGTGCCAAACTTAGCAAGACCGAGGGCGGAGGCGGGGCCGAGGGCATGGATGCCCGAGGCCGGCCCCTGAGGTATGGATGCCGAATGGGCCGGGAACCCCGCCGGAGCCCGAGGTCGAGCGCTAGTTTGGCCTGCGAGGCGAACGGAGCGAGCGCGTGCAAAACAGCAGGCGAGTACAGAGTTACCTGCTGAATCTTAATACAAACGTTCAAAGCCTCTCCCTTGACACCGTACAGGCACTTTTTGTATAATTACTCCGAAATTATGATGGGCTTTCCTTACACCGGCGAAGAGCGGTTTTTCTTTTTAAACGGGAGGTAAGTATCGTGACCGGGAAGGAGATCAGGGAAAAATTTCTCAAATTTTTTGAAGCGAGGGGGCACCGCATTCTGCCCAGCGCTTCCTTGATTCCCACGAACGATCCCAGCCTTTTATGGACGGCCGCGGGAATGGTTCCCTTTAAACCTTATTTCACGGGTGCCGCCAAACCGGAGGTGCGGAGGGTAGCCACCTGCCAGAAGTGCCTGCGCACGCCGGATATTGAGTCGGTTGGCCGTACGGCCCGGCATCATACCTTCTTTGAGATGCTGGGCAATTTCTCCTTTGGGGATTATTTTAAAGAAAAGGCCATCCCCTGGGCCTGGGAGTTCACCACCAGGGTTTTGGGATTGCCGGAGGAAAAGTTGTGGATTTCCATTTACCTGAATGATGATGAGGCCTTTGACATCTGGCACCGGGAGGTGGGCGTCCCCGCCGAACGCATTGTGCGCATGGGCAAAGACACCAACTTCTGGGAAATCGGGGTTGGTCCCTGCGGTCCCTGTTCGGAGATTTACGTTGACCTGGGAGAAGAGCGGGGGTGCGGTTCCGCCGGCTGCGGGGTGGGCTGCGACTGTGACCGTTACCTGGAGATCTGGAACCTGGTGTTTATCCAGTTTTTCCGGGATGAAGCCGGGAATTATACGCCGCTGGCCAGCAAGGGTATTGATACCGGTATGGGTTTGGAGCGGGTAGCTTCCGTGTTGCAGGGAGTGCCCAGCAACTTCGATACCGACCTGTTCCGGGAAATCATGGATTTTACTGCCGGCCTGGCGGGCGTAAAATACGGTGCCGACGGCAAAACCGACATGGCTCTGAAGGTAATTGCCGATCACTGCCGGGCGGTCACTTTTGCCATTTCCGACGGGGCCCTGCCTTCCAACGAGGGGCGGGGTTATGTACTCCGGCGGCTTTTGCGCCGGGCGGTGCGTTTTGGACGGGTGCTGGGACTGCACGAACCTTTCCTTTACCAGGTGGCCGGGGCGGTGATCAAACAGATGGCCGGTGCCTATCCCGAGCTGCCGGCCAATCAAGGGCATGTGCTGAAAATAATCCGCAGTGAAGAAGAACGTTTCGGAGAAACCCTGGCCCAGGGTACGGAAATTTTGAACCGTCTGGTTCAGGAGGCCAGGGCCGCCGGCTCCACGGTCATCCGGGGAGAGGATGCCTTCCGCCTTTATGACACCTACGGTTTTCCCCTGGAGTTAACCCGGGAAATGGCTGCCGAGGAAGGGTTAACCGTGGATGAGGAGGCTTTTGCCCGGGCCATGGAGGAGCAGCGGGAAAGGGCCCGCCGCGCGCGCCAGGAAACGGAATACCTTTCCGAGAAGGACGCCTTTTATCAAGTACTGCGGGATAAGCTGGGGGAAACCCGTTTTGTGGGCTACGATACCCTGGAAGCCCGGGGTAAGGTTCTGACCCTGCTTAAAGAAGGGCGTCCGGTGGACAAGGCGGTTGCCGGTGAGGAAGTGGAATTCATCCTGGATGTGACTCCCTGTTATGCCGAATCGGGCGGGCAGGTATCCGACCACGCCCGGGTCAGCGCCCCTGAACTGGAGGTTCAGGTCCTGGAGGTTTCCCGTCCTGTTGAAGGACTCATTGTTCACCGGGGCAAAGTCCAGAACGGGGTTTTGAAGGAAAATGATAGCGTACTGGTAGTGGTTGACGGTAAGCGCCGCCGCGACACTGCCCGCAATCATTCGGCGACCCACCTGCTCCATAAGGCCTTGAAGGAAGTCCTCGGCCCCCACGTGAATCAGGCCGGTTCTTTAGTGGAACCGGATCGCCTGCGCTTTGACTTTACCCATTATGCTCCGGTGTCCCCGGAAGAACTGCACCGCATAGAGGAAATGGTAAACCAGGCGGTGCTTGAAAATCTCCCGGTCCAGACCTTCATTACCTCCCTGGAAGAGGCGCAGGCCATGGGGGCGGCTGCCCTCTTTGGCGAGAAATACGGGGAACATGTCCGCGTGGTTAAGATGGGGGACTTCAGCCTGGAACTTTGTGGCGGTACCCATGTGAGATCCACCGCTGAAATTGGGCTTTTTAAATTAATTAGCGAGGGCAGTGTGGGTGCCGGGTTGCGCCGGGTGGAGGCGGTGACCGGTGCCGGGGCGCTGCGTTATGTCCGGGCCCGGGAGGAACAGCTGGCCCAGATCGCGTCCCTGGTCAAGGCTACCCCGGCGGAAGTGGTACACCGGGTGGAGTCCCTGGTGAAGGAAGTAAAAGAACTGGAACGGGAAAGCGAAGGGTTGCGTGCCCGGCTGGCCCGTTACGAAGTGCAGAGCCTGCTGGAACAGGTGAAAGACCTGGACGGCGCCAAGTTCCTGGCCGCTAAAACCAGCGCTCCCGATATGGACAGCCTGCGGGCAATGGTGGACCTGTTGCGGGAGCGGCTTGGTTCGGCGGTAATTCTCCTGGCCAGCCCGGCAGGGGAAAGGGTCAACCTGGTGGCGGCAGTGACGAAAGATTTGCTACCCAGGGGATTACATGCCGGCAAGCTGGTTAAGGAAGTGGCTTCCATGCTTGGCGGTGGAGGCGGCGGAAGGCCGGAGATGGCTCAGGCAGGAGGCAAGGATGCCTCCCGACTCCAGGAGGCGCTGCAAAAGGCCTACACCGTGGCTATAGGACAGTTAAAGAGCTAAGCGGGTTTTGACCCGCTTTTTTTATCCTGGTAGTTTTTTGACAATAGAGGAAAAAGGGTTGGACCAACGAATATAGATCCCAGAGGGGGTTATATTCTTAAAAAGGGGGGGCTTTTGGCCGTGAGCAGGGAAACTTCCGAAAATACCGTTATGTTCAAGGTTGAAGCGGAGGAAGTAAACCAGGCGAAGGAAATACTGCTTTCAGTGTATGCCGCGCTGAAGGAAAAGGGATACAATCCGATCAACCAGCTTGTAGGCTATTTATTATCCGGGGACCCGGCCTATATTACCAGCCACAACAATGCCCGCAGCAAAATCAGGCGGCTGGAACGGGACGAGCTGCTGGAAGAGCTGGTGAGAAGCTACTTAAAGGATGCAGAAGCTATTTAAAGGTTTTTAGAAAGAAGGAAATACCTTTTGGAGTACCGGATACTGGGTCAAACGGGGATAAAAGTGTCCCGCCTTTGTTTCGGTGCCCTTACAGTTGGTCCACTGCAGGCCGCCCTCCCGGTGGATAAGGGGGCAGCGGTGATCCGCCGGGCACTGGAAGCAGGTGTGAATTTTATTGATACAGCAGAGTATTACCAGACTTACCCATATATTTATGAAGCCACCAGGGGCTGGGCGGGAGAAGTAGTGGTTGCCTCCAAGTCCTATGCTTATACCTGGCAGGGGATGCGGCAAAGCCTGGAAGAGGCATTGAGGGCCCTTCACCGGGAATATATCGATATTTTTCTCCTCCACGAGCAGGAATCGGCCCTGACCATCCGGGGGCACTGGGAAGCGGTGGAGTATCTATTAAAGGCCAGAAAAGAAGGATTGGTAAGGGCCATCGGCATCTCCACCCACAGTGTGGAGGGTGTACGGGCGGCGGCCCGCATAGCTGAATTTGATATCATACATCCAATTATCAATATAGCCGGGATTGGCATTCAGGGAGGAACCAGAGAGGATATGCTGGCAGCCATTGCCGAGGCCGCCAGCTTTGGCAAGGGTATATACGGCATGAAGGCTTTAGGGGGGGGGCATCTCATACCCAGGGCGCAGGAAGCGCTTGCCTTTGTCCTTGGCATTCCCCAGCTGGCCAGTGTGGCCGTGGGAATGCGGACCGTGGCGGAAGTGGATTTCAACGTGGCAGTTTTCAGCGGGATGCCGGTTCCATCCGGGCTCTGGGCCAGGGTGGGGCGTCAAAAACGCCGTTTACATATTGAGGATTGGTGCAGTGGCTGCGGGCGCTGCGTGGAAAGGTGCGGGGCGGGGGCGCTGTTCCTGACTGGCGGGCGGGCGGCGGTTGATCCTTTAAAGTGCCGCTTATGTGGCTATTGTGGCGCAGTTTGTTCGGACTTCTGCATCAAGGTGATCTGAGGGCCAAGGGAAAGAGAGGAATGACTTTTTGGGTTTGCGGATATTGGGATTGGACGTAGGAGAAAAAACCATTGGAGTGGCGGTAAGCGATCCCCTGGGGTGGACGGCTCAAGGAATAGGGGTCGTTCGCCGGGACCGGCCAGATGGCCACGTGATGGCGGAATTAAAAAAACTGGTTCAGGATTACCAGGTGGAGCTAATAGTGGTGGGCTTGCCCCGCAATATGAACGGTACCCTCGGCAGGCAGGGTCAAATGGTGCTCGATTTTGCCCGCCAAATCGGTGCCGAACTGGGCCTGCCGGTAGAAACATGGGACGAGCGTCTCAGTACCGCCAGTGCGGAAAGGATTTTGCTGGCTGCCGATGTCAGCCGGGCCAAACGTAAGAAAATAATTGATAAAATGGCAGCGGCAGTTATTTTGCAGGGCTATTTGGATTCCCGGAATAAAAAGGCCGGAAATGGGGAAAATTAACTATAGCTTTTTTAATTCTCACGGTTAAGAGCAGGGGAGCAATCGTTGGATTTTGGTCAGGCCGTAGGGTTACTGGTTTCTTGACAAAAAGGTTGCTCTTGATATAGAATAGGCACAACTTGTTAAAAAGAGGTGAGGGATATGCCCGAACAGGAGCTGGAACTGGAAGAGGTAATCACACTGGTGGATGAAGACGGCCAGGAGCAGGATTTTGAGGTTATCGATATCGTACATTTGGAGGGCTCCAAATACGCCATTTTGCTCCCCCTGGAGGAAACTGGTGACGATGAGGGGGAAAATGAAGGGGATGATGAGGGCGAGGCCATTATCCTGAAGTTTGAAAAGGATGAGGACGGCAACGAAATCCTGGTCGATATTGAAGATGACGAGGAGTGGGAAAAGGTAGCCGATTACTGGGAGGAAATGATAGCCGGTGAGGATTCCTGATTGGGACAGGGTAGTTCACCACAGGTAGAGAAAAGCTGGGGACAGGGGGCACCTGGATCATCCAGCTTTTTTATTTCCAACCTGCACTTGTCGCCGGCAAGTTTCACACTGTCCCCCTTCACAGGTGGCTTATATTTTAAATATCCATGAACTTGTGATGGAACTTTTTTGCCCTTTATGTCGTCTTAAGACAGGGGGGAGAAAATGAGGAGGACTTATCTTGTCATAGTCGGCTTTATCACCGGTATTTTTCTGGCGGTTGGCGCCGTTGGTGCTACCTCTGTTTACGGCCGTGAGCAGGTTGTTCCCGGCGTCCGGGTAGCCGGAATAGACCTGTCCGGTATGGACAGGGAAGCGTGCCGGCGGGTCCTGGCTTCCCTGGAGGAAAAGCTAAATACCACGCCGGTTGTTTTTCATTACCGGGACCGTACCTGGACCTTTTCTCCACCGGAAATTGGTTTGCGTCTGGACACGCAGGCCATATTAACCGGGGCCCTGCAGGCCGGCCGGGATGCACAATGGTGGTTGCAGTGGTACAGGCAGTGGAAAATCAAGAAGGAAGGTTACGAGCTTCCTCTGATGGTGGTTCTCAGCCGGCAGAAATTCAATCAAAAACTCAACGCCCTGGCCGGAGAAATCGCCACCCCGCCCCGGGACGCCGCCTTTCGGGTTCTGCCCGATGACCGCATTGAAATTGTCCCGGGCCACGACGGGATGAAAGTGGATGAAGAACGGGCCTACCGGGATTTGCTCTCCGCCCTTTCCGCCGGTAAAAAACCGGAAATTCAACTTAACATGGTGCATGTGAAGCCCCAGACCACCACGGAAGAGGTCCAGGCTATGGGGCTTAAAGGTCTTCTATCTTCCTATACCACCAGTTTTGATGCTTCCTATACAGACCGGGCTTATAATATCCGGGTGGCCGCGGCGGCCCTTGATGGATTGCTCGTCCCGCCGGGGCAGGAAGTTTCCTTTAATAAGGTAGTTGGACCCAGGAGTTCCGAAGCCGGATATAAAAACGCCAAGGTGATTGTCAACAACCAGCTGGTGGATGGCCTTGGGGGAGGTGTGTGCCAGGTAAGCAGCACACTGTACAATGCAGTCTTGCTGGCGAACCTGGAGGTGCTGGAGCGTACCAACCATTCCCTGCCCGTCCCCTATGTTCCCGTCGGCCGGGATGCGACGGTGGTTTACGGGGCCATTGATTTTCGCTTCCGCAATAATACTGAAAGTTATATTTATATCCGTTCTGCCGTTAACGGAGGCCGGCTAACTTTTAAAATTTACGGAAATACAGATTACAAGGTGCCGGTGGAAATCCACACCCGGATAACGGAGGTTCTGGAGCCAAAAGTTGTGCGGGAGCCCGACCCCAATCTGGAGCGGGGAGAGCAGGTGGTCAAGCAAAAGGGTGTCCGGGGGTACCGGGTAGTAACCGAGCGTGTGGTGAGGGAAAACGGCCAGCTGTATACTGAACGGCTCCCGGGTAGTTTTTATAAGCCGGTGAACCAGGTGGTGGCTATAGGCACCAGGGAACCGAGTACCGGACCGGTGGTTCCCCCGCCTTCATCCGGCCAGAAACCACCGCCGGATAAAAAGCCACCGGCTGCGGGTGATTCCCCCGGAAAAACACCTGCGGACGAGGAGGATGTAAAACCTCGGGAAGAAACGCCGGAGCCAGCCAATGGTGAAGATATGGCTCCACCGGAACGACAATCCCCCGAGGGTAATGGTAGCGTGCCCGAGGTAGTCTACCCCGCCGGTTCTCCGTAAAACCCGGCTTGGTTTCAGCCCATTGTTTCGACACGGGAATTGATGTATAATGTGATAATTAAAACAGGCAGGTAGCAAAATGAAAAACTTGCAAAGTGTCTTCAAACAAAAGGAAAAAAAGCGGTTGCTGGCCGGAGGTATAGTCCTTTTGGGGCTTTTTGTACTCATTTACACTTTGGGAATGCTTTCCCCGGTGGCCTCCGGCCAGGGTCAAACCGTAAACATAACCATTCCCCGATCTGCTTCCAGCAGTAACATCGGACATATTCTTCATGAACAGGGACTGGTGCAAAGTGCCTGGTTTTTTAACTTTTATACCCGTCTTAAAGGGGTGGACGGGAAGCTCAAGGCGGGTCGTTATACTTTCCATACTGCCCAGTCCCTGCCCGAAATTGTCAACGAACTGGTTAAAGGACCGGCCGACGACCATGTTTTCACCGTTCCCGAGGGATTTACCTTAAAACAGATAGCGGAACTGCTGGAAAGGGAGGGGCTGGTAACCCGGCAGGACTTCCTGGCTGCTGCCGCCGGGGACAGGTTTGACTACCCCTTTTTACAGGGGCTCCCCCCGGGGCCCAACCGGCTGGAGGGGTATCTATTTCCTGATACCTACCGGGTGGGAAGCAACACCAGCGCCCATGAAGTCATCGACCTCATGTTATCCCGTTTTGACCAGAAGTTAAAAGAAATGGATTATTACCGGAAGGTAAAGGCAGCCGGCTTAACCCTGCACCAGGCGGTGATCATAGCTTCCATGGTGGAACGGGAGGCCCGGGTGGATCGGGAACGCCCGTTAATAGCCGGCGTTATTTTTAACCGCTTAAAGTTGAACATGCCTTTACAGGTCGATGCCACGGTACAGTATGCCCTGGGCAGTCACAGGGCAAAACTGTACTATAAGGATCTGGAGGTGGATTCCCCCTATAACACATACCTGATCAGGGGTCTTCCTCCAGGCCCCATAGCCTGTCCGGGGGAAGCCTCCCTGCTGGCCGCCGTGCAGCCGGCCAAGACCAGTTACCTGTATTATGTGGCCAGACCTGACGGTACCCATGCTTTTGCCAATACCCTGGACGAGCATAACGCCAATAAGCGAAAATACATACGCTAAGATAAGGGCAGTAAATGAAGGTGATTCTGGTATGGCTGTTCCGGAACTCCTGGCTCCGGCCGGGGATCTGGAAAAATTGCAGGCAGCCGTGATTTACGGCGCCGATGCCGTTTACCTGGGAGGGAAACGGTTTGGTTTGCGGGAAAGGGCGGGTAACTTTACCCTGGAGGAAATGGCTGTGGGAGTGGATTTCGCCCATGCCCGGGGAGTGAAGGTTTATGTTACGGTGAACATCTTTGCCCACAACCGGGATCTTGATGAACTGCCGCATTATTTAAAACAACTGGAACAAATCGGTGTGGACGCCGTTATTATCTCCGACCCCGGCGTGCTGGCCCTGGCCCGGGAAATAACCCCCGGATTACCGGTGCACTTGAGCACCCAGGCCAATACCACCAACTGGATGGCCGCCCGTTTCTGGCAGGAGCAGGGAGTGTCCCGAATTGTCCTGGCCCGGGAGCTTACCCTGGATGAAATTCGGGAAATTCGCCGGCAGGTGCAGGTGCCTCTGGAAGTTTTTGTCCACGGAGCCATGTGTATCTCCTATTCCGGACGCTGCCTGTTAAGCAACTACATGACCGGGCGGGATGCCAACCGGGGGGACTGTGCCCAGGCCTGCCGCTGGCGCTATGCCCTGGTGGAAGAAAAGCGGCCGGGGGAGTACTTTCCCGTGGAGGAGGGTTCACGGGGCACCTATATTTTAAGTTCCCGGGATCTCTGTCTTTTGGAATATATTCCCCAGCTGGTGGAAGCGGGAGTTGACAGCTTAAAAATTGAGGGCCGGGTCAAAAGCGTGCATTATGTGGCCACGGTGGTAAGTGTCTACCGCCAGGCCCTGGATGCCTGCCGGGCAGATCCGGCCCGCTTTCAGGTTCAGACACGGTGGCTGGAAGAACTGGGCAAGGTCAGCCACCGGGAATACACCTCCGGTTTTTTCACCGGTACACCGGCAAAAGCAGCCCAGGGTGCGGTGGACTCCATTTACCGCCGGCCCTATACTTTTGTTGGTGTGGTACGGGATTATGACCCCGCCAGGGGACTGGCCCTGGTGGAACAACGGAACCGTTTTGCCCGGGGTGAAGAGCTGGAGGTGCTGCTCCCCGGCGGGCAGACATTTTCCTTTGTATTGACCGGTTTATACAACGAAGAAATGAGCCCCATTGATGCGGCACCCCATCCCCGGCAAAGGGTTTTTCTCTCCCTGCCCCGACCCGTTCAGCCCTGGAGCCTTTTGCGCCGCCGGGAAGAGTATAATAATTAGTTCACCGGGCTATGCTATTGGATAAAAATGGTGCAGGATGTGGAACTGTGCAGGGAAGGCGCCTGGTCATCCTTTTTTCCCTTTTCCTGTTTTGCTTTGCCTTTTTGCTTTTCCACCTGGCCGTTATTCAGCTGGGCCGGGGGAGTGACTATGCCTTTTTAGCCCTGGAAAGGGAAACCCAGTCGGTACTTTTGGAAGAATATCCCCGGGGAGAAATCCTGGACAGGCGTTTACAACCCTTGACCGGCAGTTTTGATGCCAACCGGGTGGTGGTTTTCCCCGGGTTGATTCGGGACAGGCAGGCGGTCATTACCTCCCTGGCCGGGATTTTGGGGTTGCCGGTAGAAAAAATAGCCCCATATTTTGACGGACAGCCCTGTTATTTACCCTTTTCCCTAACCCCCGGCCAGGTAAAGGCCATCCGGGAGCACCAATGGCCCGGTGTTTTAGTGTTGCCGGTCCACTTGCGCTACGGTCCCACACCCCTGGCCGCCGGGGTGGTCGGTTACCTGGGACGGGTGCAGTCAAGAGAAGTGCTGGACGCCTTGAGTGTCAAAAGCCAGAAGAGCTACAGTTTGAGCGACTGGATCGGCCAGGCCGGCCTGGAAAAATATTACGAAGGTGAACTCAAGGCCACCCGGCCCAAAAGTGCCGCCCGGCTCTTCGTTGATGCCGCCGGCAGGCCCATACCGGGACTGGGCCTTGCCGTTGATCTCCAGTCGGTGGATCCGGGACGGCAACACCTGGTTACCACCCTGGACGCCAGGATCCAGCGGGTGGTGGAGGAAATAATGGATCGGCGGATAAAGAAAGGGGCAGTGGTGGTTATGGAACCCCATACCGGGGATATCCTGGCCCTGGCCAGCCGCCCCGTTTACGATCCCCGTCCCGGTAACCTGGCTAAATACCTGGCTCCAGGTGAAAAAGGGACCTTTACCGATCAGACCACGGCCCTGTTCACCCCGGGTTCGGTATTCAAGGTGGTGGTGGCCGCTGCCGCCCTGGCGGAAGGAATTGTTAAACCTGACAGCCAGTTTAATTGCCAGGGGAGTCTGGACCAGCCTGTACGCTGCTGGTATGATCCCGGTCACGGTGTCATTGGTTTTAGCCAGGCCTTTGCCGAATCCTGCAACCCGGTGTTTGCCCGGGTGGGATTAAAACTGGGGGCCAGGAAACTGATCGACTACGCCGGCCGTTTCGGGCTGGATGACCAGACAGTTACCGGTTATCCCGTACCACCCGATGGGCGTCAGAACTGGCAGCTGGTTGCCGCCCCCCACAACCTGGTCAATAGCAGTTTGGGTCAGGGGCCGGTGCTGGCCACTCCGGTACAAATTACGGCCATGATGAGTGTTATCGTTAACGACGGTATGTATATTCAACCACGTCTGGTGCGGGAGTTACGCAACGACGCCGGTCAGGTGACCCGTTCTTTCCCCCTGGGGCCCAGTCACAGGGCCATTCCCGCATCCACGGCCGCCCAGGTAAGGGAGATGTTGCAGCTGGTGACCACGGAAGGTGTTGGCCGCCAGGCCTACGTGCCGGGTTACGGCAGCGCCGGGAAGACCGGCTCTGCCCAGGTGGACGGCCGGGGTAAGGTAAATGCCTGGTTTACCGGTTATGCTCCCCTGCAAGATCCCCGTTATGTAGTGACGGTTCTGGTGCAGGAAGGGATCAGCGGGGGAGAAACGGCCGCTCCGGTGTTCCGGGAGATCATGGAGAAAATTCTCACCCTGCCGCCGGAATAAGGCCGGCGGCTTCATTACTTTTACTCATACGTTGACTGCTTAGTAAAGGTATAGTAGGATAATAGTATAATTTGATCTGGGAGTGTTGAGGATGATTGTCAAGGGGGAAAAAATTCGTGCCCTGCGGGAAGAGCGAGGATATACATTGCAGGACCTGGCCCGGCGGGCGAACCTTTCCCTATCATATTTGAGCGAAATTGAGCGGGGTTCCAAACGCCCATCTTTGAAAACCATTGAGAAGCTGGCCGCCGCCCTGAACGTACCCAGGGCACAGCTCATTGAGGGAGATGTTACGGACAGCGGCCTTTCTTTGGGCGATAAGATTCGCATTATGCGCAGTGAAAAAAACCTTTCGCTTCAGGAACTGGCCAACCGGGCGGGCATTTCCCTGTCTTACTTGAGTGAAATCGAGCGGGGCACCGTTTACCCTGCTTTAAGCACTTTAAAGCGTATTGCCGAGGCACTGGAAGTGCCACCCACTTCCATCATGGGGCAGGAGGGTTCTCTGGGCCACAAGCTGAAGGCCCTCCGGGAAGAGTACGGGCTTACCCAGGCCCAGCTGGCGAACCTGGCGGGGGTTACAGCCGGGCTTATTGGCCAGATCGAGCAGGGAAAAGTGCAGCCTTCTCTCAAAACGCTGGAAAAACTGTCCGAGGTGATGGGTGTCTCTCCGTGCTACTTTATTATGGAACCGGGGGCAGTGGATCAGATGCTCAGTTTAATGAACCCCGAACTGCGGGAGTTGCTCATGCACCCCAACGTGCAGTCGGTGTTGAGCCTGGTCTGCAACCTCACCCAGAAGGAGTTACAGTTTGTCTTGAATTTCATTCAACTCTTTAAGCGCTCTGATCTATGCTGAGAAGGGAGCGGCTTTGCTTTTAAGCAGGTGCCGTTCTCTTTTATTTTTCGCCTGTAAGAGCCAATTGCGATGTTCGGAAGTAGAGATGAATAGGCCGTTTTAGGGCAGTGGCAAAAATATTTTACCCCGGCACG